>JBPYEM010000180.1:0-3164 GCA_051985205.1 Candidatus Limnocylindrales bacterium
TCCTGGGGCCCTCGACCGCAAGGCCGCTCGAGCTCGTCCCGCCGACGACGGAGCTGTGGTTCCAGGGGAAGGCCGTCTGGCCGTCCGCGCCGAACGGTCGGTCGCTGCCTGTGACCAGCAGTGGATCCACCGATGGGTCCGCGGCCCGCAGGGAGCCATCCCAGGTGACGATGACCTCGGTTCGGAAGGGGAACGGGACGCCACCTGGGCCGGAGGCCTCCTGGGCTCCATACACGCCGGAGCCGTCGGCGACGAGCGAGGGGCGGCCGTCGGGCGTCGTCGCGACGGTGACCCCGGCAGGCATCGCGAGCATCTCGCGGCCGTCGTACGGCGGTGGGGATGACGTCACCGCCGACGAGCCGGCGATCACGAGGGTGCCGTCCGGCTCGAACGCGAGGCCGCCGGTCGCCGGCACGATCGGGAACGACCCCGTTCCGAAGAGCGGCAGGACGGCCGTCGCGGTCTCGGGTTGATCGCCGTCGCCACGGGTCACGGTGAGCGCCAGGACGCCGTTGCTCGAGATCGCACCCCTCAGCCGCCCGTCGCCGGAATCAGCGAGCCGCCATCCACCGAGCCGCGCTGCGAGATCGACGATGTGGGTGATCGGCGTCATCGCTCCGCCCGAATGCACGCCGTAGACGTCGACCGCGTCCGCGCCAGCCCCGACCACGATCGCGGTGCCCGCGGAGCCAAGGCTGATCGGAAGCGGCGAGAAGACTGGACGGAGCGCCGATGCCAGCGGCGTCGCAACGGCCGCCGGCGCCGTGCCGGCCGGGGTCGCCGGCGAGCCGCCCACCGCCGGCAGCGGCTTCGACGGGTTGAGCGAGACGAGAAGGGCGAGAGCCGCGATGGCAAGGGCGGCAACGCCGAGCGCCAACCGGCCCGTGCCGAACCAGCGGCCGACTCGCGATCGCGAGCCAGCTCGGGCGCGGACCTCGTCGAGCGTCAGGACGACCGGCGCGGACTTCGCCTCGTCCCGGAGGAGCTCCCGGAGCTCGAGCTCGAAGCGATCACCCGACATCCTGGAACCTCCGATCGTCCGCGTCGCTCCAGGCCGCTCGAAGCTGGCCCAGGCCGACGCGGAGCTGGCTCTTGATCGTGTTCGGGCTCTTGCCGAGCGCTCGGGCGACGTCGTCGACGGCGAGATCGGCGTAGTAGTGGAGGACGACGGCCGCCCGCATCTCGATCGGTAAGCGGTCGACGGCGGCCAGGAGGGCGATCCGACCCGCCAGCGGGCCCGTGGAGTCGCCCGACGCGATCTCGACGTCGTCGATCGAGCGGACGTCTCGGCGTCGGCGTCGCATCCCCAGCGCGTGGTTGGTGGCGATCCGCATCAGCCACGGCCGCAGCGCGGCCCCGTCGCGGAGGTCGCCACCGCGGCGCCAGGCGGTGATGAGCGTCTCCGACATCACATCCTCGGCGGCGAACCGATCGCGCAGGATCAGGAACGCGACGCCCTGGATCTCGTCCGCGTAGCGTGCGTACAGGGCGTCGAGCGCGCCATCGGATCCCGCCCGGACCAGCTCCGCGATACGTGCTTCCAAACCCGGTCCCCTCGTCGGTGCTGGGCGTCGTCGCCGACCGCCTCAATGATCAGATGCAGGCCCGGACCGTTTCGGGTGAGTCACGCAATGGCGGAAGCGGCTAGATTTCGGCGATGACCGAGACTGCCACGCCCGCCTTCGCGAGTCGCGGCGGCGCCGAGCCGCCGACGTTCCGCCACTTCATCGCAGGCGAGTGGGTCGACTCGACCTCCGGCGCGACGTTCGAGAGCCACAACCCGGCCGACTCACGCGACATCGTCGGCCGCTTCCAGCAGGGCACGGCCGCGGACGTCGCGATGGCGATTCGCGCGGCCGACAGGGCTGGCCCGATGTGGCGGCGGACGCCCGCGCCGAAGCGCGGCGAGATCCTGTATCGGTTCGGGGCACTGCTCGCCGAGCACAAGGAGCGCATCGCGCGGGCCATGACCCGGGAGATGGGCAAGGTCATCGCGGAGGCCCGGGGCGACGTCCAGGAGGGCATCGATATCGCCTTCCTGATGGCGGGCGAGGGCCGCCGGATGTTCGGCGACACGGTACCGTCGGAGCTACCGGACAAATGGGCGATGAGCATCCGCCAGCCGATCGGCGTGGCCGGGATCATCACGCCCTGGAACTTCCCGATCGCGATCCCGTGCTGGAAGACGATGCCGGCGCTCGTCGCCGGCAACACCGTCGTCTTCAAGCCCGCGAGCGACACGCCGCATTGCGCGACGCTCCTCGTCGAGCTGATGGCCGAGGCCGGCTTCCCGCCCGGGACGATCAACCTCGTCACGGGCAGCGGGGGCGAGGTCGGCGATGCGATCGTCACGACCCCCGACGTCCGGGTGGTCTCGTTCACCGGCGCGTCGGAGACCGGCCGGCACATCGCGACCCAGGCGGGTCATCGGCTGAAGCGGGTGAGCCTGGAGCTCGGCGGCAAGAACGCGATCGCCGTCATGGCGGATGCGGATCTCGACCTCGCGACGGACGGGATCCTCTGGTCCGCGTTCGGGACGACCGGCCAACGCTGCACCGCCGCGAGCCGCGTCGTCGTGGAGCGGGCGGTGGTCGATCCACTGCTCGAGCGACTGGAGCGCCGGGCGAAGAGCCTTCGCCTGGGTTCGGGGCTGGACGACGCCGTGGACGTGGGGCCGCTGATCAACGAAGCGGCGGTCGAGAAGGTCGGCGGCTACGTCGACGTCGGGCGTGCGGAAGGCGAGCTCGTCCTGGGCGGCGGCCCGGCCCGCGACGGCGACCTGGCAAATGGCCATTTCTTCTCGCCGACGATCTTCCGCGACGTCGCGCCGATGGACCGGATCGCCCAGGAAGAGATCTTCGGGCCGGTCCTGTCCGTCATCCCGGTCGAGGACTATGCGGGTGCCGTCACGGCCGTGAACCAGACGCGCTATGGGCTGAGCTCGTCGGTGTTCACAACGGACGCGAACACCGCGTTCCGGGCGATGCGCGACTTCGAAACGGGGATCGTCTACGTCAACGCCGGCACGACCGGCGCCGAGACGCACCTGCCATTCGGTGGCTGGAAGGAGACCGGCAACGGCCACCGCGAGGCGGGCCACGCGGCGCTCGACACCTTCACGGAGTGGAAGGCGATCTACGTCGACTTCAGTGGACGGTTGCAGC
>JBPYEM010000181.1:0-6551 GCA_051985205.1 Candidatus Limnocylindrales bacterium
ACCGCCGCCGGAACTTGTCGTTGGCCCCGCGGAGGGCGGCCTCGGCCTCGATCCCCTGCCACCGGGCGACGTTGACGAGGACGAACAGCAGGTCGCCGAACTCCTCCGCCTGCTCGGCCGGGGTCGCGGCCGCGCGCAGCTCCACCAGCTCCTCGTGGACCTTGTCGAGGACCCCCTCGATCGTCGGCCATTCGTAGCCGATGTTCGCAGCCCGCTCCTGCATCTCCTGGCTGGCGGCGAGCGCCGGCAGGCTGCGACTCACGCCGTCGAGGGCGCCCTTCGGCGCGGCCGCCTCGCCCGAGTCCGCTGCCGCGGACCGTTCCGCGGCCTTGATCCGCTCCCATTGCCGGTTGACGTCGCTCGCGGTCCGGGCCTCGGCATCCGCGAACACGTGCGGATGGCGCCGGACGATCTTCGCCGCGATCGCGGCGTTGACGTCGGTCAGGTCGAAGACGCCCTCCTCGGCCGCGAGCTGCGCGTGGAGCACCACCTGCAGCAGCAGGTCGCCGAGCTCCTCGGCGAGTGCCGGCGTCGCCGTCCCGCCAAGCGCGTCATAGACCTCGTAGGCCTCCTCGAGCAGGTGGTTCCGCAGCGACTCGTGGGTCTGCTCGCGATCCCACGGACAGCCGTCAGGCAGCCGAAGGCGATGGGAGATCCAGGGCATCGCCCACGGCGAGGCCAACGCGACGTCGCGCGCGAGCGGGGCGAGGTAGAGCGGCGACCGCAGGTGCTCGGCCGTCAGCTCGCCGACGGTCGTCGGCTCCTGCGTCCCGAACCGCCCGACCGGATGCTCGGCCGGATAGAGCCGCCGGAGCACCGCAACCGGATCCGCGCCGCCCGGCCCGTGCCGTCCGGGGAGGACCGGCGCCAGGTCCGCCGGATCCGCCGTCGTTCGGACAACGACCCCCTCATCGAGGCGGAGGACCGCCGCCGGGACGATCAGTGCCGGCCGGGCCGGCTCGAGTGGCGAGCGGACGACGGTCTCGGCGGCGAGGACCTGCAGGCCGTCGACCAGATCCAGGCCCCAGCGGAGCCGTGCCTCGGCGACGAGGGCATCGAGCACCGCCCGGGGCGCCTAGGACGCGCTCGGCACGAGGTCGCGGGTGATCTTCACCGCGGCCTTCTGGGCGGTGTACCAGTGGTTGAAGGCGCCGGACTTGATCGTGTCGAGCTGGTCCGCGTCCGGCACCGCGGTCTTCTCCGCGATCACCTTGAAGAGGTACAGGCCGTCACCCGAGATGTCGACGACGTCGCTGAACCCGCCGACCGGAGCCGCCATGATCGCCGTCGTCAGGCGATCGTCGAGCTGGCCCTTGGCGACCCAGCCCAGGCTGCCGCCGCTCCCGGTGTGGGGTCCGTCGGAGAAGTCGCGGATCAGGTCCTCGAACTTCGCGCCGGCGACCGCCTGCGCCTTGAGCTTCGCCATCTCGTCGCTGTCCGGCGGGCGGTACATCACCTGCACGACGTGCCAGCCGTAGGCGCTCTTGAACGGCGGCAGGATCTGGCCGGGCTGCAGGCCGTCGGCGAGGATCGCCTTGGCGAACGTCGAGTCCAGGCCGTTCGCCTCGCTGTTCTCGTCGAAGTACGGCAGCTTGCCGCCGGTGCCGTCCACGCCCCGCGCCGACGCCTCGTTGCTCTCGGCGCGAGCGATCGAATCGAACTTCGAGGGGTCGGCCACGATCGTGTTGTAGGCCTTCTGGGCGTCGATCTGGGCGGCGCTCCAACCGGGATCCGTGGCCGGCACGTTCGACGGCCCCGACGAATCCTTGCCGTCCGGGGTGTAGAGGATGTGGCGGACCTTGATCGCCTTGGCGCCGAGGGTCCCGGACGGCGCCGCCAGGTACAGCTCCTCGACCTGTCGCTGGATGCCGGACTGGCTGTCGTCGGCGACGATCTTGTCCTCGAGGTCCTGGCGCAGGACCTCGGAGGCGATCGCCGCCCGATACGAGGCCTGGCTGACCTTCGCGTTGGCCATCTTCTGATCCCACGCCGCATCGACCTCGGCCGGTGCGATCTCCGTGACCTTGCCGATCCGATAGGTCCCGTCCTTGCCCTTGATCACGTCCGTGACGCCGTTGACGTCGAGCTTGAACACCGCGGTGAGCCAATCCTGGTCCTCGGATGCGTCCTGGTCGAGCCAGCCGATGTCGCCACCGGCGGCCTTCGAGGCGTCGGTCGAGACCGCCTTCGCGACGTCGCCGAACGCCTTGCCCGACTTCACCTGGGCGAGCGCGTCGTCGGCCGCCTTCTTCGCGTCGGCGATCTGGACGGCCGTCGACGTCGACGCGCCACTCGTGACCTGGGGCTCCACGGCGATCAGCAGGACGTGCCGCTCCTCCTGGCGGGTCTTGTCCTTCGTGATCGCGTCGTTGATCTGCTGATCCGTTGGGGCCACGCCCATCTGCGCGGCAAGCTTGGCCTGGATCGTGCTGTCGATGATCTTCTCGAGCACCGTCGAGACGAACGTGGTCGAGTCGAGCTGCGAGTTCAGGGACTGGATCTTCGAATCCGCCTGCGACTGGGTGAGCCGGCCCGCTGCCACCTCGGACTGGATCCGGTTGGCCTGCTGGTTGAGCCGGAACGCCTCGACGTTCGCGCGGTCTGCGAACTGGTCCTTCGTGATCGTCTGGCCGTCGATCGTGGCGGCGGCGGCGAGATGGTCGCCGTACCAGGTCGTCCCGGCGACGATGACGAGGATGAGCACGGCGATGATGACCGCCAGGCCGAAGCCGACGTTCATCCAGAAGGTCCGCCGGTTGGGATCGCTGCCGAAGCGGCCGCGATCGACGGGCCTCACTCGAACGGTCATGGGGTGATGGGGTCCTGACGTGGAGGGATGACGGCGAACGGACCGTCAGACGGGCCGGTATCGTACCGTACCCGGCTCCCGGAGCCCGAGCGACGCTCCCGTCGAGCCAGGGATGACGCCACCGGGAGCGTCAGGGTCATCTTTCGCGGCCCCGGCGCCGTCCGTCAGGACCGGGCGACGAGGTCCGCGACGAGCGCGACGTACGGTCCCGCGACGGATTCCCACGACCCGGTCCGGGCCAGCTCGAGCGCAGCTGCGACCGCGGCACCGCGGCCCGGTCCATCGTCGGCGATGACGGCGATCGCGTCCGCCAGGCTCGTGGCGTCGCCCGGCTCGTATGGCCACACGCTGCCCGCCGGGAACGCCGCCTCGACGAGCGGGAGCCGCGTCGCGACGACCGGCTTGCCCATCGCCGCGTACTCGTAGAGCTTGGTCGACAGGCTGATGTCCGTGAAGCGGTTGCGACGGGTCGGGGCGACACCGATGTCCGCGGCGGCGATTGCGGCTGGAACGTCGTCGATCGGGATCCGTCCGTGGAAGCGGACGCGGTCCCCGAGCCCGAGGTCGGCGGCACGCGCCTCGAGAAACGCGGCGGAATCGCCGCGACCGTAGACGTCGAGCTCGACGACGAGATCCGGCCGCCGGGTACGGAGCTCGGCGATCGCGTCGAGGACGACGTCGAGCTCGTACATCGGCGTCAGCGCGCCCGCGTAGACGACCCGGATCACGCCGTCCTCGGCGAAGACACGGGCCGGTGAGGCGAGCGGATCGAACCGGCGGAGGGAGGGTCGGTTCGGGACGACATGGACCTTCCCCGTCCGGACCCCGAGGTCGCGGAGGCGTCGCGCCAGCCCGTCGTTGACGGTGAGGACCGTCGACGCGAGCCCGATCGAGAGGCGTTCCTGGAGCCGGAGCAGGCGGTGGGCGATGGGCCGGTCCGCGGCCGGGAAACGCTGTCGGAAGAACTCCGGCATCGCCTCGTGGAGATCCAGGACGACGGGCACACCCACCAGGCGGAGCGGCAGCGCGGCGAAGACGAGGAAGTCCGGGAGGCTGTGGACCTGCACGAGCCGGTACCTGCGGCGGGCGTGGCCGCGGGTCAGCGCCCAGCCGGCACGGATGAGGAACGACACGTACTCACGAAGATAGACCCCGACCGGCGCACCCTGGTGGCGCTGGACGGAGAGGCGGTGGACGATCACGCCGTCGACGGAGCCGGTGGACGGGTCGTTGTCGCGGCGGAGCCCGAAGACGTCGACCGTGAACCCGGCGGCGACGAGGGTCTCCGCCTCCCGCCGGACGCGCGGGTCCTCGTCGTAGTACGCGTGGACGACCATGGCGATCCGGCCGGTCGTCGGCGAGACCTCTGCCCGGGCCGCAGCCGCGGCCTCGGGTTCGGCCTCGGCTTCGGCCTCGGCTTCGGACTGCCTCGGCCCCGGCTCGGTCGCCGGCGGCCGGATGTCGGCGTTCGAGCCCGTCAGCGGTCGTTCCAACCGGCGCCGAGCCGCAGGACCGTCCTCGGCCGAGCCGATCGACCGCCGGAGCTGTTGACCGCGTCGACGACGAGTGGGGCCGTCGCGTAGACCCGGGTCCAGTCGACCGCGCGGTGGGCGACGAGGACGACGACGACGTCACTATCGTCGAGGAGGGGATCGAGGTCGACCGACGACCGCTCGACGCCCGCCGAGTCGCGGAAGGTCGGCACGTGCGGATCGTGGTACGAGACCGTCGCGCCTCGCTCGGCGAGGAGGGCGAGCACGTCCGCCGCTGGCGAGTTGCGGGC
Organism: Candidatus Limnocylindrales bacterium; assembly: GCA_051985205.1. Lineage (GTDB taxonomy): Bacteria > Chloroflexota > Limnocylindria > Limnocylindrales > CSP1-4 > CF-46. The sequence continues at coordinate 4,593 of JBPYEM010000181.1, forward strand.
GTCGCGGACGTTCGGCTTGAACGCCACACCGATCACCCCGATCCGTGCGCCACGGATCGCCCGACCGCCCTCGTTCAACGCCTCCGCCACGAGCTCGACGACGTGCCGCGGCATCGCGAAGTTGATGTCACCCGCGAGCTCCACGAACCGGTCGACGAAATCGAACTCGCGGGCCCGCCAGGCCAGGTAGTACGGGTCGACCGGGATGCAATGGCCTCCGACGCCGGGCCCCGGCGTGAACCGGAGGAAGCCGAACGGCTTCGTGGCGGCGGCGTCGATCACCTCCCAGACGTCCAGCCCCATCCGCTCGCACAGCAGGGCGAGCTGGTTGACGAGGGCGATGTTCACGTTCCGGAAGACGTTCTCGAGCAGCTTCGCGAGCTCCGCGGCGTCCGGCGACGACAGCTCCCGCACGTCGTCGTTGATCCGGCGGAGCAATGCCGCCGCCCGCCTGGTCGCCGCCGGCGTCGTCGCGCCGACCAGCCGCGGCACCCCCTTCGATGCCGTCGCCGGGTCGCCGGGGTTGATCCGTTCCGGGGCGAAGGCGAGGTCGAAGTCGCGCCCGGCGACCAGCCCGTCACGCTCCAGCACGCTGCGGAACGGCCCCGTCGTGGTCCCCGGGTACGTCGTCGACTGGAGGACGACGAGCTGACCCGGGTGGAGGCCGGTGAGGATCAGCTCCGCGGCCGAGACGACCGGTGAGAGGTCCGGGACCTTGGCCTTGTCGATGGGGGTCGGGACGCAGACGATGATCACGTCCGCGTCGGCGATCCGGGCGTCGGGCGGCGCGACGAGGCGGAGACCGCGGGCCAGGGCGGCGTTCAGCCGCTCGTCGGGGACGTCGTCGATCGGCGATCGCCCGGCGCTCAGCTCCTCGATCCGGCCGGCATTCGCGTCGATGCCGGTGACGTCGAGGCCGGCCTCCGTCAGGGCGATCGCGAGGGGCAGCCCGACGTAGCCGAGGCCGACGATCGCGACGCGGCGATCGACCTGGCTGGCCACGGATCCGACCGAGGTGGCACCTTCGCGAACGCGAGCCACGTCTGCCCTCCGCCCGTTGGAATCGACCCGGACAGGCTACCGGATGGGCCGGGCCGATCGCCCCCTGGCACGGGCCGGCCGGGGCGACCCGAATGCTAAGGTTCGCCCGATGCGAACCACGACTCCCGAGATCCGGGCCTCGTTTCGGGGTGCCGAGCAGGGTCCGCTGGAGCTGATCCGCGAGGGCTTCCGGGACATCTGGTCGCGCCGCCGGCTCGCCCGCTACCTCGTCGAAGCGGACCTGACGAAGAAGGGCTCGGACACCCTCCTCGGGAACATCTGGTGGGTCCTCGACCCGCTCCTCCAGATGATCGTGTACGTGGTCTTCGTCGAGATCATCACCTCCCGGCCCATCCCCGCTTACCCGCTGTTCATCTTCGCCGCGATCCTGCCCTGGAAGTGGTTCTCGAGCAGCGTCGGCGACGCGATCACGTCGGTCACGTCCCAGGAGCGGATCATCAAGCAGGTCCACTTCCCGAAGCTCGTCCTGCCGGTCGCGTCCGTCCTGAGCGGCATCGTCAACTTCGCCTTCGGCCTCATCCCGCTGGCGGGCCTGATGATCGCCTTCTTCTCCAGCTATCTCAGCCCGTGGCTCGTCCTGATCCCGGTGATCGCGTTCGTGCAGCTGGTCTTCACGCTAGCGATCTCGCTGTACCTGTCGGCGATCAACGTCTTCTTCCGCGACGTCGGCAACGTCGTCCGCAACCTGCTCCGGCTGGTGTTCTACCTGTCCCCGTCGCTCTACTCGGTCGCCCAGCTCAAGACGTTCACGGAACGCAGGCCGGTCATGGACGCGATCTTCTCGCTCAACCCCTTCACGCCGCTCCTCGAGTCGTACCGCAACGTCATCTACTTCCAGCAGTCCCCGGAATGGAGCGGGCTCGCCGTCCTGCTCGGGATCTCGGTGCTCCTCCTCCT
>JBPYEM010000182.1:0-2819 GCA_051985205.1 Candidatus Limnocylindrales bacterium
ATCCGCTTCGTCGTGGGCCCGTCCGGGATCTGCTCCGTGTAGCTGTAGTACTTCGCGTCCTGGACCTGGCAGAAGTACGGCCCGTAGAAGAGCTCCTGGAAGAGCATCACCTGGGCACCCTGGCCGGCGGCGTCGTGGGCTGCCTGCTCGTGCTTCTGGATCATCGACTCCTTGTCACCGGTCCAGGTGGCCTGGAGCAGAGCCCCTCGGACGATCCTCGGCATCGGTCCTCCTCACCTTGCGATCGGCCGTCGCGACGGCCGTTGAGCGCCTCGACGGCGCGGGATCAGTCGGTGCTCGTGAGCGTACACCGCGGCCCCGACGGGTCGTCCGGCCCTGCCGCCCGGGCGGCGGGTCACGGAGTCTCGTCGCGCGCCATCGCGTCTCGCCGTGCCGTCGCCTCTCGCCGGCGGTCGCGCTGCAAGGCTCCTGCCAGCCGGACAGATCGCAGCGATCCACCGCGGAGACCGTCGAACCGTGACACTGCCGGCCATGGCGAACCCCACGGAGCCGGGAACCCCCGTCACCGTCTCGTCGCGCGAGGCCGTCCGCCGCGGCCGAGCGGTCCCGCGCCTGATGACGATCAGCCTCGGTGGCTTCGGCGTGCTGCTCTGGCTCGTTCGAACGAACCGGGCGCAGGCGTTCGACCTCGCGATGACGCTTCGCTTCCAGCGGCGCCGGCGCCCGTGGCTCGACCGGCTGATGTCGATCGTCTCGTGGCCCGGCTTCCCGCCGCAGAGCCATCGGATCCCGCCGGCCATGATCGTGACGCTCTGGCTCGCCCGGCTCCGGACCGAGGCGGTGTTCCTGACGGCGGCCTGGGGCAGCGCGACCGTGTCCGAAGCCATCAAGCGTCTGGTTCGACGGCCGCGTCCGGCCGAGGGGCCCGATCTCCGCGTCGTCGTCGCGCCGCTCGGCGGGTCGAGCTTCCCCAGCGGTCATGTCCTGACCTTCGTGGGGACGTACGGATTCGCCGCATACCTGGCGGCAACGCTGATCCGCGACGACGTCCTCCGGACGGCGACCGCCGGCGGGCTGGTGGGGCTGGTGGCGCTGGTGGGACCCAGCCGCATCTACCAGGGTCACCACTGGGCGACCGACGTCACCGCTTCGTACCTCGTCGGGACGGCGTATCTGACTGGCGTGGTCGCCCTGTATCGGCGGGTGAAGGAAGGCGAGGCGTCGCCGGCAGCGCCCCTCCCGTGACCGGGGCCATCACCGACACCGAACCGGTGACCGCCCATCGCGACCGGCCGATCCGCGACGGCGCGAGGGTCCGCGTGATCTGGAACTCGGCTGCGGGATCGAAGCGCGGGATCGCGGCCACCGACAACAGCGAGGAGCACGTCCGCGGCCTCATGGCGGCGGCCGGGCTCGGCAGCGAGCTGCGGCCGGCCCGGACGCCGGATGAGGCGAAGTCGCTCGCGAAGGAGGCGGCGGGCGACGGCTACGACCTCGTCGTGGCGGCCGGCGGCGATGGCACCGTCGAGTCGGTCGCGAGTCAGCTGCTGGGAACGGAGACCGTCCTCGGCGTCTTCCCGCTCGGCTCCGTCATGAACCTCGCCCGGAGCCTCGGCATCCCGCGCGACCCCGCCGCAGCCGCGGCCGCATTCGAAACGGGGCAGGTCCGGTCCATCGACGTCGGCGAGGTGCGCGGCCGGCCCTTCTTCGAGGCAGCGTCGGTCGGCATGAACGTCGCGATCTTCGAGGCGGCGACGGCGTTCGAGCGTCGTGATTGGTCGGCCGGGCTCCGGAACATCTGGACGGCGATCCGGTACCGCCCGGCCCGGATGTCGGTCGCTCTCGACGACGGCGAGGTCCGCACCCGCGCGCTGATGGTGTCCGTGTCGAACGGGCCCTTCACCGGTGCGGGCATGAACATCGCGCCGCACGCTCGGCTCGACGACGGGAAGTTCGACGTCGTCGTGTTCCGCCGCCTGTCCAAGCCGCGGCTCGTCCGCCACCTTTTGTCGATTGCGTTCGGTCGCTACGCCTACGCCCCGGAGGCGCAGGTCCATCGGTCGGGTCGCGTCCGGATCGCGGGCGCGCGCAACCTTCCCGTCCGGGCCGACGGTCAGCTGCTCGGGACGACGCCGATCGATCTCGTCACCCGCGCCGCCGTCCTCAAGGTCGTCGTCCCCGGCGATTGAAGGCGCGCCCCTGCGACGTTAGGCCGGCGCCGCGCTCACCGCGGACGGGTTCGATGCTGCTCAGCCCTCGGGCTTCGGCTTGGGTTTCGGCTTCTCGACCCACCACTCGCTGAACTCGCGGCATTCGCCCTCGTCGTTGAAGCGGCAGACGAAGATGTTGCTGTAGGTCTTGTCCTCGTGCGGGTACCGCGACTCACCGACGGAGACCGCCACGTCGCCATCGACCGCGAGGGGTCGGTACTCGGCGGACCAGCTGCCGGGCTCGTTCGGATTGCGGAGCCATGACGCCACCACCGCCTCACGGCCGCGGACGGCCGGTGAGAACGGCCGGTAGCTGTAGACGACGTCCTCGCTGAACAGCGCCCCGATGTCCGCGGCGCTCCCCGAGCGCCAGGCGGCGATGTAGCGGTCGAGCCAGACCTGGAACGTCTCGTGGTTCATCCGTGCGTCCTCCGTTGGGCCGTGTTCCGTCCATCCTCGCGCGTTTGGCCGTCAGGTCGCGTCATGAACCGCGAGGCCGATGGGCGTCGCCCATCTGCGACAATCGACCCCTTCGTCCGCACCAGCTGGAGCCCCGTCATGGCCGTCGAATCCGCGACCTCGATGTCGAGCGCCGAGATCGTCGCGCTCAGCCGCGCCCACACCTTCTTCTCATGGTCCGCCCAGGGC
>JBPYEM010000183.1:0-2669 GCA_051985205.1 Candidatus Limnocylindrales bacterium
CGGGCCGGCTCCTGGCGGGCCGGCTCCTGGCGGGCCCGCGGGCGCGCACGACATCTCGCTGGTGGCGGTCGCCCACGCAACCGAGGACACATCGGAAGGACCGCGACCCGGCCGTGCGTGGTCCGCGATTGCCATGGTTCCTCTCGTGGGTCCTGGACACGAATGACACGCGCCACCGTTCTGTTCCTTGATTGCGTGGGAGCTACCCACGAACGAGACGCGGGCGCTGCGTTGACGGGCGACGACACGCGCCCCCGTTCTGTTGCTTGATTGCGTGGGAGCTACCCACGAACGAGACGCCGCCGCTGCGTTGGCGGCCCCGGGCGAGGACACCCGGATCGACCGGCCCGCCGTCGCTCCTATGCGACACTTCGGCCATGGCGATCGCCACCCGTCAGGCCGCCCTCGATCGGTACGAAGCCGTCATCGGGATCGAGGTTCATTGCCAGCTCAGGACGGCGTCGAAGATGTTCTGCGGCTGCTCGAACGAGTACGCGGATGCGCCGCCGAACACCCACGTGTGCCCGGTCTGCCTCGGCCTGCCGGGAACGCTCCCGGTGATCAACCGGCGGGCAGTCGAGCTGGTGCTCGCCACCGGGATCGCGATCGGAGCGGAAACGCCGCCGGCGACCCGCTGGGACCGCAAGAACTACTTCTATCCGGACCTGCCGAAGGGCTATCAGATCAGCCAGTACGACCTGCCGCTCGCATCGAACGGCCGGCTGACGTTCGACACGAGCGAGGGCGAGGTCACGATCCGGATCCGGCGGGCGCATCTCGAGGAGGACACGGCCAAGCTGATCCACGCCACCGACGAAGCCGGTCGGCGGGTGAGCTTCGTCGACTTCAACCGATCGGGCGCCCCGCTGATGGAGATCGTGACCGAGCCCGACGTCCGCTCCGGCGAAGCCGCGCGGCGCTACGCCGAGGAGCTCCAGGCTCTGCTCCGGGCGATCGGTGCCAGCGACGCCGACATGGAGCGCGGCCAGATGCGCGTCGAGGCAAACGTCTCCCTCCGGCCGCGAGGCGACGAAGCGTTCGGGATCCGCACCGAGGTGAAGAACATGAACTCGTTCCGCTCGGTCGAGCGGGCGATCGGGTTCGAGATCGAACGCCAGGCGGGTGCCCTCGACGCCGGCGAGACGCTGTCCCAGGAGACGCGCGGCTGGAACGAAGACCGCGGGTCCACCTACGTCATGCGGTCCAAGGAGGACAGCCACGACTACCGCTACTTCCCGGAGCCGGATCTGCCGCCGCTCCGGGTGGACGAGGCCGTGCTCGCCCGCATCCGCGGCGAGCTGCCCGAGCTGCCGAGCGTCCGGCGAGCCCGCTACCGCGACGAGCTGGGACTGTCGGCATACGACGCCGCGGTGATCGTCGGCGAGCCCTCGGCGGCGGCGCTGTTCGACGCGGCCCGTGCGGACGACGTCGATCCGAAGGCGCTCGCGAACTGGGTCAGCGGCGCCTTCCTCGGTTTGCTGAAGACCGATCGGGACGCCGCCGCCCGCGTCGACCCACGGGAGCTGGCGGACCTGGTTCGACGGGTGTCCGCCGGCGAGCTGTCCGGCACGAACGCGAAGGAAGTCTTCGCGGCCCATGCCGCCGATGGCACACGCGTCGCTGCGATTGTCGAGGCCCGCGGGCTTCGACAGATCTCGGACTCGGCCGCGCTCGCCACGACCATCGACGAGGTCATCGCCGCGAACCCGAAGGCGTTGGCGGACTATCGCGCCGGCAAGCCCGTCGTCGGGTTCTTCGTGGGCCAGGTGATGAAGGCGACACGCGGCCAGGCGAACGCGGCCCTCGTCCAGGATGCCGTGAGGACCCGGCTGGATGCGGCCGCCGGGGGACCGACCACGCGATGAGCGTCGTCAACATCGCCTGCTGGCTGGGCGGAATCGCCCTGATCGCGATCGGCTATGTCCAGGCTCGCGGGCCGTGGTCGCGCTACCAGGCCCTCCGCGAGCAGGATGCGAACGCCGCCCGATATGCGGCCTGGCGGGGCGGGATCCGCGACGATTCGACGACGGGCGCGTCCGTCGCCATGCAGATGCTCCGCCGTCAGTGGCAGCAGTGGGCCGTCGTGGCGACCGTCGGGATCGGCCTCATCGTCGTGGGCTTCCTGATCCGGTAATCCGGCGCGACGGGCGCCGGGCTAGCGCCCGCGCAGGCGCCGATGCTCGATCGCCGTGCAGCGGTCCATGACGACGGCGAGCCCCGCGTCGTGGGCGATCCGGGCGGCTTCCCAGTTGATGACGCCGAGCTGCATCCACAGCGCCCGGGCCCGGACCTCGATGGCCTCCCGGGCGTGGGGTACGACGAGCTCCGAACGGCGGAAGACGTCGACGATGTCGACCGGGCCGGTTGCGTCGACGGCCTCGCGGAGCGTCCGGAACGCCGGGACGCCGAGGACATCGCGCTCCCTGGGGTTGACCGGCACGAGGTCATAGCCCTGGTGGAGGAGGTAGCGGAAGACGCCGAACGACGGCCGGCCGGGGTTCGACGAAGCGCCCACCACCGCGATCCGCCGCGACGAGGTCAGCAGCTCGCCGGCTGCCTCACCGTCGAGGATCGGCACCGGACCGCGGCCCTCGTCGAGGTCGAGGTACGCGATCGCCCGCGCCCGTTCCGCGGCTCGCCGAGCGGCCCGATCGGGCGCGTCCTCGGCC
>JBPYEM010000184.1:0-2042 GCA_051985205.1 Candidatus Limnocylindrales bacterium
CGGAGATGTCGAGCATGTGGCTGATGGCGTGTTCAGTGCCAGAGATCGGGGCCGTGCGGCCAGCAACGCCTAGCGCGAGTCCGCTGAGGGTCATCAGCTCGGCCATGACTTCGATCGACGCGAGGTCGCTCGTAGCACCTGGCGCGGCGTCGAGAAGCGCATCGGATCCGTCGCGGAAGAGCTCAACAATCCGCTCGTCCCAGCTCGTGTCCGCGCCGACTGCGGCCGCGAGGCGCCAGTCGGCGGGGGCGGTCCACATCGCCGCTAGTTCGCCGACGCCAGCCTGATTCAAGGCCGCCGGTGCGTCGGCGAGCACCTGCAGATCGACGATCAGCGCATCCGGCCAGCGCGACGGTAGCGTCCGTTTGACGCCTCGGACCAAGAGCACCGCCATGTCGTCCGAGAAGGCGTTGACCGAGTTCGCCGTCTGCACCGTGATGTCCGGGAGATCCAGCTCGCGACTCGCCTCCTTGGCGATGTCGCAGATCGTCCCCGAACCGACCGCGACGACGACGCCCGCGCCACGCGCACCATCGACCGCCGCGGCGATGGCGCCCGCGTCGGCATGGAGCTCGGCACCGGGCGCCCCGAGGCGAACGACGCGGACCACGCGGCCCGTCGTCGCCAGGCGCTCTTCGACCAGCGCCTTGAGGTCGACGTCGTTCCGGGTCATCGGCGTCCGGTCGACGATGATCGCGACCGGTCCGGGCGGCGCGAGCTCGTCGACGAGTCCCGTCAGCCCGTCGAGGGCATCGGCGCCGATCACGATCCGGTCCATTCCGACGTCGTGGAGCGCGCTGCCCGGAACGTCGAGACCGACCGCCCGACGGACGGCGACCAGGTCCGTCGGGTCTACGTGCCGACGAGCCGTCACGGGCGTGCCATCACGCGGGGTCGGCCGCATGGACGCCGGTCGAGCTGCTGCGAGTCTCCAGCGGGGCGAGCGCCTCGAACCGCGCCCGGTGGGCCGCCCAACCGTCGTCGTATGCGGCCCGATTTGCGGAATCCGGCTCTGGACCGGGCACAAGACGGAGGGTCGCCGCGGACGCGGTATCGAGGTCGGGCCACCAGCCGGCGCCGACCGCCGCGGTGAGCGCGGCGCCGAGCGCGGTCGCCTCGGGCTCGTCGAGCCGCTCGATCGGCCGGCCGGTCACGTCGGCCTTGATCCGAAGCCAGGTCTCGTCCCGCGCACCGCCGCCAACGACCCGGATCGCCCCTCCGCCCAGACCCAGCGCCGTCAACCGCTCGACGACGTCGCGGACGGCATAGGAGCAGCCCTCGAGGACGGCCCGGGCGAGGTGCCGCCGGTCGTGCCCGATCGACAGCCCGGTGAACGCCCCGAGCACCTCGGGTGCCCACCGTGGTGTCATTGCTCCGCCGAGCGCGGGGAGGAAGCCGACGCCGCCGGATCCCGGCGGCGCCTCCGCCGCGAGGCGCCCGATCTCGAGCTGGCTGCACCCGAGGACGTCCTCGGCGAGCCAGCGGACGCTGCCGGCCGACACGAAGCCCGGATGCTCGACCAGCCAGCGATCGGTCGGCACGTGGCCATGGGTCTCGACGAGGCCCTCGGCATCGTTGAGAGGGCGGTCGCTGGCCGCGGCGATCGGCTCCGCCGTGCCGACGATGTCCGCGATCACGCCCGGCCGCATGACACCGGCCGCGAGACACGCGGCGTGCTCGTCGCCGGTGCCCACGACCACCGGACAGCGCGGCAGCCGCCAGGCGTCCGCGACCGACCCGAGGACGGGCCCCACCACATCGGTGGCCGGGCGGACGTCGCCGAGACCCTGCGAGTTGATGCGGAACGCGTCGAGCAGCTCCTCGGACCACTCGCCGGTCGCGATGTCGAGGAGCAGCAGCGTCGACGCGTTCGCCCGGTCGATGGCCCGGCAGCCGGTCAGCGCGGCGACCAGGAACGTCGCCGGCAGCAGATAGCCATCCGCCGGGTCGGGGAGATGGTCGCGGAGCCAGGCGATCTTCGGCGCGCCGTGCGACGGATCGAGGTTCGAGCCGGTGAGCGTCCGGACCCGGTCCGGGCCGAT
>JBPYEM010000185.1:0-3995 GCA_051985205.1 Candidatus Limnocylindrales bacterium
CCCGTCGGCTGTCTCGAACGTCTCGTACGGAACGATGTTCGGGTGGGCGTTGCCGAGCCGGCCGGGCGCCGCGCCGCCCACGAACGCGTTCTGGGCCTGATTGACGAGCGCGGCGAGCGTCGCGCCGAGGAGCGAGACGTCGACGCGCTGGCCGCCGCCGTCGCGTTGCCGAGCGACCAGCGCCGCGAGGATCGCCACGGCGCCGTTCAGGCCGGTGATCACGTCGCTGATCGCGACGCCGACCTTGAACGGCCCTGCTCCGGGCTGCCCGTTCGCCGGGCCGGTGATAGACATCAACCCGGACTCGGCCTGGATGACGAAGTCGTAGCCGGGCCGGGTCGGGTCGGGGCTCTCCGCGCCGTAGCCGGTGATCGCGAGGTGGACGAGTCCGCGGTTCAGCGCGCGGAGATCGGCCTCCGCGAGGCCCATCCGATCCAGGCCGCCCGCACGGAAGTTCTCCACCAGGACGTCCGCACCCGCGATCAGCCGGCGGAGGATCGAACGGCCCGCGTCCTGCCGCAGGTCGAGCCGGATGGACCGCTTGTTGCGGTTCACCGACAGGTAGTACGCGGCCGTCCGCGTCCCGTCTGCCTCGTCGCCGACCCACGGCGGCCCCCAGCCGCGGGTCGCGTCGCCGTCGGGCGGCTCGACCTTGATCACGTCCGCACCCAGATCGCCGAGCAGCATCGTCGCGTACGGACCGGCGAGGACGGTCGAGCAGTCGACGACGCGGATTCCGACGAGCGGGCCGGCGGCTCCGTCGGCCGGTTCGGTGGTCATGGCGGGATGGTAGGGAGTGCCGGGAACGCGTTCAGCGCCCGAGGCGCGCGTCATCCGAGGTCGGTCGGTGCCATCATCTCGACCATGACCGAGGAGACGAACCCCGCCCACGACCCCGAGGCCGCCGTCGTCGAGGAGCCCCATCGGCTCACGTTGATGACGGTCCACGCCCACCCGGACGACGAGACGATCTCGACCGGCGGCGTCATGGCAAAGGCCGTGGCCGACGGCCACCGGATGATCCTCGTCACCGGGACCCGGGGCGAGCAGGGCGAGATCGTCGTCGAGGAGATGGACACGCCGGAGAACCACCGACGCCTCGGTGAGCTGCGTGCGGCGGAGCTCGAGGCGGCGATGGCGGAGCTCGGCGTGACCGAGTGGGAGAACCTCGGCTATCGCGACTCGGACATGATGGGTCGGGTCGGGAATGACGATCCCCGGTGTTTCTGGCAGGCCGATCTCGACGAGGCCGCGGGGCGGCTGACGTGGCTCGTCCGGCGTTATCAGCCGGACGTCATGACGACGTACAACAGCTTCGGCGGGTACGGCCACCCGGACCACATCCGAACGCACGATGTCGCGGTCCGCGCGTTCGACCGCGCCGGCGACCCCGCCTGGTATCCCAAGCAGCTGGAGAACGGCCTGGCGCCGTGGGCGCCGTCGAAGCTCTACGAGACGGCGATTCCGGCGTCCGTACGGGACGCGATGCGCGATGCGATGCGAGCGGCAGGTCAGCCGTCATTCTGGGAGCCACCGGAGGACGCGACGGACGAGGAGCGCCGCGAGTTCGAGGAGCGAGCGGCGAAGATGCTCGTCCCGGACGAAGAGATCACGACCTGGGTCGACATCAGCGGCGACCCGATCGACCGGAAGTGGCGGGCGATCCAGCGCCACGTCACGCAGATCGCGATGACGAACGGCTTCATGGTCCTGGGCGAGGCGGGCTGGAAGGAGCACTGGTCGAAGGAGGCGTTCATCCTCCGCGAGTCACGGATCCCGACGACGAAGCCGGAGGACGACCTCTTCGCCGGCTTGGGCTGAAGCTCGCCGCACGAGCTCCTCATTCAGGCGATTGACGAGCGCCAGATTCCCATTCCCCGTCGGTGACACGCCGATGGACGCAACTTCCCCGTCAGATTCCCGCCGTCGGGGAGCAAGGCGGAGTCGACCGCGCGGCCACGGGTGGCATCGACGCAGTCCACGCTTGCCAACGCGGCGATTTCGGGGAATCGAGGGCTCCGATCCCGCCGAACCGTCCTCGGGCGGGAGTCTGTCGTCGATTCGCCGATGTTTTCGTGCGAGGCGTCAGCAGACGGGAATCTGGCGGCTCGGGCCGGGCGGCGCGTGAGCACCCGAGCGTGAGCACCCGAGCGTGCGCACCCGAACGTGCGTGCGACCGGCGGAGCGGGCCAACAATGGCAGCGTCGTTCCAGCGCGAGAGCCCTACCAGGGGAGCATGCCCTTCGAGGCGTCGTACACCTGACCCAGCACCATCCGGCCGTCGCCGGCCGGGTCGAGGAAGTTGGGCTGGGCCTTGTCCAGGATGATGTGCGGGCGCATCCGGGCCTGGACGAGCGTCGTGCCGCGGAAGGTCAGCTCCAGCGTCATCCCCTCCATCGTCGGGATCGACCAGTTCTGATCGAAGACGAAGTTGCCCAGCGCATACCAGATCGGCCTGCCGTCGTAGACCTCGACTGCGCCCGCCCAGTGCGCGTGGTTGCCGATGACGAGGTCAGCGCCGGCGTCGATCGCGGCGTGGGCCAGCGCCTGCTGACCGGCGAACGGAGTGGGGTCGTATTCGGTGCCCCAGTGGGGGAAGACGATCACCACGCCGGCGCCCGCCGCGCGTGCCGCGGCGATGTCCGACCGGAGCGCTTTCGCCGACATCTGGGCACTCCCCGCCCGGGTCGCGGTGGCGGCATACGACTTCGCGATCGTGTCGTACGCCAGGAGCGCGACCTTGACGCCCTGGACGGTGAGGATCGCCGGTTTCCGGGCCGCTGCGAGGTTCGCCCCCGCCCCGCTCGTTGCGATGCCCTGCTTGCGAAGGTTCGCGATCGTCTGGAGGATCCCGGCGCCGCCCGCGTCGCGGATGTGGTTGTTCGCGATCCCGCCCCAGTCCAGGCCGGCGTCGGCGAGGCCCTTGATCAGTGCCGGGTTGGCCGAGAAGACGGTTCCGTGCGTGTGGTAGCGGAAGGTATCGGGCGCCGGGTTCTCGAAGTTCGCGATCGCGACATCGGCCGACTCGAGGAAATCGCGGACCGCGCCGGCGTTCCCGGTGCGTGCCGTGTACGGCGTGTCCCAACCCAGCGGCGAGCAGTTCTTGCACGTGCCGGTGATGTCGGCCGTGCCGCCGTCGAAGGGGAAGTCGGCGCCCTTGCCCTTGATCGTCACGGTCTGGGCGACACCCCGGTCAAGCATGATGTCGCCGCCGGCGACCAGCGTCCAGGTCGTCGACGGGTCGAAGCCCGGTCCGGACGAGAGAAGCTGCGCGGTCAGGCCCCAGGCACCCACCGTCTTCGCCCGGTGCACACCGAACAGGAACCGACCGCCCCAGCCGATCGCACGGACGGACGGGTCGACGTCGGCGGCGCGAAGGAAGCCGAGCCGCTTGCGATGGGCGGCGAGATCCGCCCGAAGGGTCGCGGCGTCGGGCGCGAGCGTGAGGCGCGAACCATCCGCCGGGCGGGTCGCGCCGACGCTGGCGAGGATGGCGTCAGCGTCCGCCCGAACCAGCTCGACGCCATCGAAGGCGCTGCTCGTGCCTCCGAGCGCCGCCGCGACGTCGTCACGATCGATGGACTCGATCGTGGTCCGGAACTGGGCGACCGGGACGATCGGCACGGCCGCGATCGTGGCGGGCGTCGAGCTGGCCGGAGGGGGAACCGGCGAGCTGCTCGCGGCGACCGCGGACGAGCCGGCGGCGGTCGGTGCGACTGCGGCGATCGACGCACTCGGCCCGCCCGTGGCGCCGCTTGGCGGCGGCGACGTCGTGGGCCTTCCCGATGTCGCGACGGCGGTCCAGACGCCGGCGAGGACGATCAGCGCGGCGGCGACGGGGACGGCACGCTTCACCGGCGGGATTGTGCCACCGCCGCCGGTCGCGGCCGCGGGCAGCGGCCGGCGGCCGCGGGCGGTGGACGCCACGAGCGACGCGGGCGGGCGCCGCGGGTCGCGGCCGCGGGCGGGCGCCGCGAGCAATCGAGCACGCCAAA
>JBPYEM010000186.1:0-3428 GCA_051985205.1 Candidatus Limnocylindrales bacterium
CCATCACCTCGGGTTCCGGCGGTCGCGCGTGAACGCCGATCGGCCTGTCGGGCGGATGCGCTTCGGTCGTCACGCTGTCCGGATCATCCAGCGGCCGGCCGCGGTTCGTCCGTTCGATCTTCCGGAACGCAAACCCGGGTGGCACAACGGACGTTTGGCCAGGTCGCTTCTTCCGACCTGCAAATGGTGGTTGCGTTCCGGCAGGTTTCGGCCCCATCCGGGGCCGGTGAGGGTCAGACCTGCACCGGAATGCCAGCCTGGTTTGCGCATCGGAACGCGGCCGGCGTTGCCGCGCCGGCCAGGCGTTCGGCGTCAGCCCAGCGGCGGGGGATCTCGGCGTGGGCCGCATCGGAACGCGGCCCGCGTTGCCGCGCCGGGCAGGCGTTCCACCGGCAGTCAGCGGCGCGGGATCTCGGCCTGAGCCCACTCCCGGTTCTTCGCGCCGGGGACGTAGCGGCTGTTCGCACCGCGGAACGACAGCCGGTGGAACCCGAACATGCGCCATGAGTTCAGCCACGGGTCGATCGGCGGCCGGACGTAGGCGCCGACCCGCACGAGGCGCGACTCGCGGAGCACGGATTCGAGCACCCGCTTCCGCTCGAGGAGGGGGACGTCCAGGATCGACTGGGCATCGATCCAAAGGAGATCGACCGCCACGAACGCGACCTCGATCCGCTGGTCGTCGATCTCGCGGCGACGCTTGTCGCCGAGCCGCGCGTCCAGCTCGCCGCGTTTCGCCACGCGGTCGCCGAGGAGCATCTGGCTCGCGAGGTCGCCGGGCGTCGGGACGCTGACGGCATCCCGACCCGCGACGTCCTCCACGCCCTGCAGCGGCTCGTCGGTCAGCACCCCTTCGAGGAGCAGGGTCGCGCCGCCGGCCGCGGCCACCAGCTCCGCCTCGACCTCCTCGCGGCCTTCGACCGGCTCGCCGGTCTCGTCCGTGATGGATGCCGTCCCGTCCTGCACGAGCGCGAGGACGCGCGGGCCGGTCCAGAGCGGCTCGACGAGTGCCTCGTCGATGTCGGCCGCTCGGCGGTCGCCGAACTCGGCCGGGCGCCACGTCCGCGCGGCGGTGATGACGTCGGTGGCGAGCATCGCCCGGATCATACGACGGCATCCCGGCGGAACCCGGCGTCCCTCAGCCGCCCGGACCGCGCGGCCCAGAGCGGCCCTTGAACCGCCGAACGGCCGGGACGGCCACCGCGTTCGACCCTCGCGCCGTCGACCCTCGGACGACGACCCCGCGTGCCTATGATCCGGCCGTGTCGGCGAGCGATCTCCCGGTCGGATCCGCCCGCAGAACGCGCGGCGGGCCGCTGCGCGGCGGGCTCCTGGGCGGCCTCGGCGGCCTCACCCCGAGCGGCCGCGCGGTCGTCCCGCTCAGCTGGGCGCTCTATGACTTCGCAAACACGATCTACAGCTACGCCGTCGTGTCCTACGCGATCGGGCTGTGGTCCGTCGACCGCCTCGGCGCGTCGGATGGCCAGTTCTGGGTGCTGTTCGCGGGTTCGGCGAGCGTCCTGATCAACGCGATCGTGTCGCCGGTCCTCGGAGCGATGAGCGATCGAACCGGCGGCCGGATCCGCTACCTCTTCTTCTTCACCGCGATGACGGTCATCGGCAGCGGGCTGATCGGCCTGACCGACGTCGCCGCGGTCGGTCTCGTGCTCTACGCCATCGCGAACTTCGGCTACCAGGCGGCGCTGATCTACTACGACGCGACGCTTCCCGTCGTCGCGAGGCCGGAGGCCCGCGGCCGCGTGTCCGGGATCGGCGTCGCGGTCGGCTATCTCGGCACGATCGTCATCGCGCTGCTGATCCTGCTCCTCGACTCGAAGGCGTCGGGGCTGACATTCCTGATGGCCGCGGCCCTGTTCGCGCTGTTCTCCCTGCCGATCTTCCTCGCCGTCCGTGAGCCGGCCCGGCCGGACGCCGCGCCATTCCGGCTTCGAGACGCGGCCGGCTCGTGGCGGCAGCTCCGGCACACGATCGATCACGCCCGATCCGTCCCCGGCCTGCTCCGATTCCTCGTCAGCCGGTTCTTCTACACGGATCCCGTCAACACCGTGATCGTCGTGATGAGCGTCTTCGCGACGGAGGCGATCGGGATCAGCCAGAGCATGGCCAACGTCGTCCTCCTGATCCTCACCGTCGTCGCCGTGATCGCCAGCTTCGGCTGGGGCCACCTGGTCGAGCGGATCGGGCCGAAGCGGACCCTCCTGATCGTTCTCGGGACGTGGTGCGTCGGGCTGGTGATCGCCGGGTCGGTCCTGTCGTTGCCGACCTTCCTCCTCGGTGGCGCCTTCCTGGGCGCTGGTCTCGGTGAGGTCTGGACGTCGGATCGGGTCTTCATGCTCCGGCTCTCGCCGCCGGACCAGGTCGGTGAGTTCTTCGGGCTGTACGGCATCGCCGGGAAGTTCAGCGCGGTCACGGGACCGATCCTGTACGGCTCGATCGTCTCGACGCTCCTCAACGCGGGCTGGGGCGCCGGTGCGTACCAGGTCGGGATCTTCAGCTTCCTGATCCTGCTCGTGGTCGGGGTGGTGCTCCTGCGCGGTGTCGCGGAGCCGCCGGCCGACCACTCTGCCGACACGGCCGACCGACGGAGCGAGCTGCCGGGCGACCGCCTCGTCCCGATGTACGAGCCGATCGAGCCCCGCTAGCTCGCGGTTGCGGTCGGCCGCCGCGCGCCGGTCGCTGGATCCACGTTTCGCTGCCGCCACGCCCATGCGGACCCGATCATCGCGTCGAGCGACGGCCGCGCCGGTTGCCAGCCCAGCGCCGCCGTCGCCCGGGCCGCCGACGCGACGAGGACCGGCGGATCGCCGGCGCGCCGCGGCCCGGCCTCGGTCTCGACGCGCCGGCCGACCACCGTCTCCGTCGCCGAGATGACCTCGCGGACGCTGAACCCGCCGCCATTGCCGAGGTTGAAGACGGCCCACGGCGAGCGGTCCGGGGCAGCTCGGCCCGTCGCCTCGAGGGCGAGGAGGTGGGCGTCGGCCAGATCGGCGACGTGGATGTAGTCGCGGATGCACGTCCCGTCGCCGGTCGGGTAGTCGGTGCCGAAGACGGTGACCGGTTGGTCGAGCTCGACCGCACGCAGGATGACCGGGATGAGGTGCGTCTCCGGGTCGTGGAGCTCGCCGTTCGCAGCCGTCGCGCCGGCGACGTTGAAGTAGCGCAGCGCGACACTCCGGAGGCCGTACGCCTCGCCGTAGAACCGGAGCGCGCCCTCGAAGGTGCGCTTCGTCTCGCCGTACGGATTGATCGGCGCCGGTGGCTCGTTCTCGGTGATCGGCGTCGTGTCCGGCACGCCGTAGACAGCCGCCGTCGAGCTGAAGACGATCCGATCGACCCCGGCTCGCCGCGCGGCGTCGAGCAGGACGATCCCTCCCGACACGTTGTCGCGGTAGTAGCGGTCCGGCTCG
>JBPYEM010000187.1:0-7394 GCA_051985205.1 Candidatus Limnocylindrales bacterium
GGCGGTCCGGACCGCCTAGGACGCGGGAGTCGGACCGCCAGACACGTTGAAGCGCCCGCCGCGACGGCGAGCGCTCCGTGATGATCCGGCTGGACGGCGGTCGGCCGCCCGGAGCATCCTCCGATCAGCGGTTCTGGGCGAGGAACTTCATCACGTCGTCGAGGCGGAAGCGGCGATCGCCCCGCTTGCAGACGCGATAGAAGGGCAGCTCGCCGCGATCGCCGAGCCGCTTCACGGTATTCACGTGGAGATGGAGCATCTCGGCGACTTCCGTCGCCGTCAGCATCGGCCCGAGCTCGTTGACGGCCATGGACCCCATATGGTCGTTGCCTTTCTGTGACGCGAGGATGGCGTCCGCACCCGATGGGTGGCCAGGGGTGGGGTGCGGCTCGCTGATGGGCGGAGCGTAGGGGTCGGCCGGAAGGCGCGCCAAGCCGTACTTTGGTCCGATCCGGGGGTACCACGACCCGGCGCGGGCTCCCGATCCGCGCTTTCAGGAGACTCTCAGGCCCGCCCGACAGGATCAGTGACGATCCAGGCCACGGGTCGCTCTCCCTCCTCCTCCCGGCCCGTGGCCCGGACACCTTCTCTCGCCGACATCTGGCACGATCGAGGTCGTACACAGCACGCGACGCCACCCGGCGTCGCACGAAGGACTGCCACCGCCCATGAAGATCCTCCTCGTCGAGGACGACGCGCGTCTCGGCCGATCGCTCGCGCGGCTGCTCGAGCAGGACCGCCACAACGTCGAGGTCGCGACGGACGGTGAGACGGGCGTCGACGTCGCGGTCGGCGAGAACGGGATCGACGTCGTCATTCTCGACCTCGGCCTTCCGGACATCTCCGGGATCGAGGTCGCCCGGCGGATCCGCCGCGAACGGCCGGAGCTGGCGATCCTCATGCTCACGGCCCGGGACACCGTCGGCGACCGGGTGACCGGTCTCGACGCCGGCGCCGACGACTACGTCGTGAAACCGTTCAGCTACGACGAGCTCGCCGCGCGGTTGCGCGCCCTCGCCCGCCGCGCGGAGACGGTTGCCCGTCGGCCGGAGCCACGTCTCACGGCTGGGCCGATCAGCCTCGACGAGACGTCCCGGACCGTCACCGTCAACGATCATCCGGTCGATCTCTCACCCCGCGAGTTCTCGCTTCTCGAGTCGCTCCTCCGCCACCCCGGTCAGGCCCTGAGCCGCGATCAGCTGCTCGACCAGGCCTGGCCGTTCGGTGTCGCCGTCACGCCCAATGCCGTCGACGCCTACGTCCATTACCTCCGGACCAAGCTCGGTCCGGAGGGCGATCGGATCGAGACCGTCCGCGGCATCGGGTACCGGCTGAACGGTGCCTGACGGCGTCGCCACCCCGGGCGGCGATCCCGGTGCCGCGGAGAGCGTCGCGGCCGACGGCCGGCTCGTCCGGAACGTTCGTCGCCGGCTCGTGCTCTGGAGCGGCCTCTCCACGCTCGTCGTGCTGCTGGTGCTTGGTGCGGCGCTCTACGTCGCAGCGGCCCGGACGCTGGAGTCCGACGGCGTTCGGCAGCTGGACAACCGGGCGGCGCTGTTCATCGCCCAGCTTCGGACCGGCCGGGATCCACGCTTCGGGCCGGGCCAGGGGTTCGCGTTCGGCGGCGGCTCCTCCGGGACGTTCGCCCTGATCGCGAACGATGCGGGTCAGCCCGTCGGACCGGGCAGTCTCTTCATCCCGACGGGTTTCCCCGTGGAGGCCGGGATCGACGCGGCGCGCTCATCCGGGCTGGACGTCCGGACGGCCGTCGTCGACGGCAGTCCACCGACGCCGATCCGCGTGCGGACGGAGAAGGCCGACTCGAACATCGGGACGGTCTATATCCAGGTCATCCAGGATCGGACCGCGGAGCAGCAGACCCTCGACGCGATCCTGCGCGTGCTGCTCGTCGGTGGTGCGGTCGTGGTCCTCGTGGCCGTCGCGTTCGGCTGGATCTACGCCCGACGCGCGCTCGTCCCGATCCGCGAGTCGCTCGCATCGCAGCGAGCCGCCCTGGCCCGCCAGCGGGAGTTCGCGGCAGATGCCAGCCACGAGCTGCGGACGCCGCTGACCGTGATCCGAAGCTCCGTGGAGCATCTCCGCCGGAACCGTGGCAACGAGGCGTCGGCGGCAACGGCCGAGGCACTCGACGACATCGACGCCGAGGTCGGCCATCTGACGGCACTCGTCGACGATCTGCTGCTGCTCGCCCGCTCCGATTCCGGCGCGATCGCGCTCAGCCGGTTGCCAGTCGACCTCGGCGATGTCGCGGCGGAGTCCGCCGGCTCGCTGACGAAGCTCGCCGCCGAGCGAGGCGTCCAGCTCGGGCTCGACCCGGAGCCGGCGATCGTCGACGGCGACCAGGCGCGGCTTCGCCAGCTCGTCGTGATCCTCGTGGACAACGCCATCCGCCACACACCGCGCGGCGGCTCCGTGCGCGTGACCGTTCGCGGCGACCGCTCGGACGCGGTCCTCGAGGTCGACGACGACGGACCGGGCATCCGGCCGGAGGACATGCCCCGCGTGTTCGAGCGCTTCTGGCGTGCGCCGGGCGCCGCGGCAGGCGGAACCGGTCTCGGTCTCGCCATCGCGAAGTCGATCGTCGACCTCCACGAGGGTCGGATCACGGTCGCCAACCGGCCCGATCGTGGTGGCGCCCGCTTCACGGTCCGTCTCCCCGCCGCACCAGGTTCGCCGATTCTCAGGACAAGCTCAGGGACCGTGGCGGACGATGGCGCGGCAACCGTCTGACGGCCAGCCACGGAGACCGCGAGCGCGCAATGGACGACCAGACCTGGAACCCACCGACCGCAACGGGGTCCGCCCCGAACGCTGACGCACCCACCGACACCGTGCCCGTGGCGTGGCCCGCGCCATCGGAGCCGGTTCCACCGGCCGCCTTCGCCGGGCGGACGCCCGGCCGGAGCGGCGCCCTTCGCGCCGGCGCCGCGCTCGGCGCCGTCCTGGTGATCGCCGTCGGCGCTGCCGCCGTGCTCGGCGCGTCACCGTCCGGATCGGCCGGTAACGGCGCCGGCGGGCAGCCCGCGGCCGGGGCAAGCGGTGGGACGGCTCCGGATCGGGGGAACGGAAGGGGACTCGGTGGCGGCCGGCGCGGTCTCTTCGGATTTGGCGTCCCAGGTGGCCCATCCGCGCCGGGGCCATTCGGCGGCCCCGGTCTCGGGTTGGGACGCGGCGGGCCGAACGGCCCGTTCGCCCGGCTCGGCCTGGGCGCCATCACGGTGACAGGGATCTCCGGTTCGGACATCTCCCTGAAGACCGCGGACGGCTGGACGCGGACGATCACGGTCAGCTCCTCGACCACGATCACGAAGGGCGGTCAGCCGGCCGTGCTCGGCGACATCAAGGTCGGTGACACCGTGCGGTTCACGGAGGCGCGCAACGCCGACGGATCCTTCTCGATCACCTCGGTCGCGATCGTCCTGCCCGAGACGGCTGGGACGGTGACGGCAGTGGGCAGTGACACGATCACGATCACCACGCGAGACGGGACGTCGGCGACGATCCGGACGACCGGCTCGACGACCTACCGGCTCGGTGGCGCGACCGGGGCGCGGTCCGACGTGAAGGTCGGGTCGATCATCGGCGCGGTTGGCGAGCGAGGGTCCGACGGCCAGATTACGGCCTCGACCGTCCAGATCGTGCTGCCGCGCGTTCTCGGGATGGTGACGGCCGTCGGTTCCGACACCCTGACGCTCCGGCGCCCGGATGGGACGACGATCACCGTGCACGTCGGATCGGGAACCTCGATCGCGGTCGGTGGCACGGCGGGCTCGACGCTGTCGGACGTCAAGGTCGGGATGCTGGCCGCCGTCCAGGGCACGCAGCGATCGGACGGCTCGCTCGACGCATCAGCGATCCGGGCAGGTCAGGGCGGCAAGCTCCGGCCGGCCAAGCCGCAGCAGCCGGCTGCCCCGGGCGCAACGAGCAGCCCGTCGACCACGAACGGCTGACCGGATTCCACACGCCGCCGAGACGTTCACGCACGCTCGCGTGAGCGGCTGGGTTCAGGACGAGAGGCCGATCCGGGCGCGACGCGGACTGTCGTCCGGCATCTCAGGACGTTCTCACTGCCGGGGCGTGTCATGACGGCATGAACCCGAACGACCCATTCGATCGACCCAACGATCCGTCGTCGACGCCTCGCTGGGAGCCGTCCCGTCCGTCCACCTCCGTCTCGCCGACCGGCACGTGGGGGTCAGAGACGAACCCCGCGGCCACGCCCGTTTCGACCCCGTTCACGACCTCGGCGACCCCCTCGCCCGAGCCGGCTCCGACCGCCGCGTCGACTCCGACGACCGCCCGCCGCAACCCCAGGGGCATCGCCCCGATCCTTGGATCCGCCCTCCTCGCGGCGGTCCTCGCGTCTGGCGGCACCTTCGCCGCGGTCGAGCTCGCCGTCCCGCGACCCGCCGCGACCCCGACGCCGGCGGCCGCGACGAACGCGAGCGTCGCGACCCAGTCGAATCAGCGCGGCACGACCACCGTCCTCCAGGACGACATCACCGGCGTCGTCGCGAAGGCCAAGGACTCGGTCGTGACCCTGACGTCGCAGCTCGCGACGAACCGCGGACCGTTCGATTCCGGGACCGCGACGGGCGTCGGCTCCGGGATCATCCTGACCGCTGACGGCTACACGCTGACCAACCGCCACGTGGTCGAAGGCTCGCAATCGCTGACCGCGACGCTCGCCGACGGCTCCGAGCATTCCGCGAGCGTCGTGGACACCTCGTCCACACAGGACCTCGCCCTCGTCAAGATCGACGCGACCGGCCTGACGCCGGCAACGATCGGCGACTCGAGCGGCATCGTCGTCGGCCAGACCGCGATCGCCATTGGCAGCCCGCTCGGGACGTTCACCGAGACCGTCACGAAAGGCATCGTCTCCGCGCTGAACCGTTCCATCACCGTACGGGATGACCTGACCGGCCGGCCGGTCACGTTGAGTGGCCTCATCCAGACGGACGCCGCGATCAACCCGGGCAACAGCGGTGGCCCGCTGCTCAACGCGGCCGGCGCGGTGGTCGGCGTGAACACGGCGACGGCGTCGACGGCCGAGGGAATCGGCTTCGCCATCCCGATGCAGGCCGCCCAGTCCCTGATCGACGAGGCGCATTCCGCATCCGTGGCCTGAGGCACGGCCGGTTCGACGTCCTCGGCTGGGCCGTCCCGGCCGACACGCGGTACGCTCGACGAGATGTCGAGCTGTCCCCACTTCTGGGAATCGCGCGAGCCGTCGCCACTGAGCGACGGCTGCGCCGCATGCGAGGCCGTCGGTGACTCGTGGGTCCACCTCCGGCTGTGCCTGACGTGCGGCAACGTCGCCTGCTGCGACCAGAGCAAGAACAAGCACGCGTCGGCGCACTTCGCGGCGACCGGCCATCCCGTCGCCCGCTCCATCCAGCCGGGCGAATCCTGGCGCTGGTGCTACGCCGACCTGGCGATGGACGACCCCGACGAGCTCGAGATGGAAGGCGCGGACCTGGGCTGAGCTTCACGGTCGTTCGGAGGGCCGGCGGCCAGGAAGCCTTCCGGAGGCGTAGCCCGAGATCGGGACCCTGGCGTCCCCGGCAGGATTCGAACCTGCGACCTGCGGTTTAGAAGACCGTTGCTCTGTCCACTGAGCTACGGGGACGTACCCGGCGGAGTCTACCGGGGCCGCGCGAGGCCTCCTCCCGGTCGCAACCCGCGTCGGTCGATCGTGGAGGCTGGATGCTGGTCCTCGGGCATCCGTCCGAACGGACCATCCGGGCTGGGACCTCCGTCCCGGGGGCGGGGCGCGGGCGCACCGCTACCGTCCCGTCGATGACCTCGATCCGGGTATCAGCCCCTGCCCGTCGACTTCCTCGCCGCGCGCGATGGGCGCATCGGGCGCTGCGTCGCCTGATCCGCGACGCTCACACCCTGCTCGCGATCGGGATCGTCATCACCGTCCTGACGATCGCCTTCGTCGGCGACCACGACCAGATCGTCGCCGTCGTCGCCGTGAGCGTCGAATTCCTCGCTGCGCAGATGATCGCCGCCCTGGCGGCGCCGTTCCTCCGGCCCAATCCGGGGCAGCGGCTGATGATCACGATCGCCCGATTCGTCCTCGCGATCCTGTATGTCTCGGTCGTGACCGGATTGCTCCGCGAGGGCGACTTCCGGCCGGTCGCGGCCCTGTTCATCCCGGTCGTCGCCCTCGCCGCGGCGGAGGGCGCATGGCCGGCGATCCTCGTGGGGTGTGCCGCGATCGTGCTGTACGTGCTGCCACTGGTCACCGCGACGCCGGACACGCTCTCGATCGACGCCCAGCGCGCGCTCGCCCTCGGCGGGACCGCGGTCCTGCTCTCCGTGGGAACGCGGCGGTCCATCCAGGACCTCACGGTGACGGTCCGCCGTCTCGGGACCTCGCTCGCGCGCGACCGCCGTCGATCTCGGCAGGTGGCGGCCGTCGAGAGCGTCGGTCGGTTGCTCGCAGCGACCGGGACGGAGACGGCGTCACTCCAGCGGATCGTGGGGCTGCTGCGGGAGGACCTCGGCTACCACTACGTCTCGGTCTATCTCGGGTCGGAGTCGACGATGGAGCTCGCCGCCCAGCTCGGCTACGACAGTGTCATCGAGGAGTTCGACGGAACGAGCGGCGTCGTCGGTCGCGTAATGCGGACGAAAAAGGTTGCGTTCGTCCCGGACGTCGCGGCCGATCCCGACTACCGGAGCGCGGAGGGCAGCGTTCGATCCGAGATCTGCGCGCCGATGCTCGCCGACGGCAGCCTCGTCGGCATCCTCAACATCGAAGCACGCGGCGGCGCCGGACTGGACGAGGGCGATGTCGAGACGATGCGACTCGTCGCCGACCGCCTCGCGTCCGCGCTTGCCCTGGCCCGCGAGCGCGAGCGGCTCGCCGCACGCGCGGACCTGTTCCATCGCCTCACGTCGTTCGCGGCGGCTGTGAACGGCACGCTGGACCCGGATCGGCTGAACCAGGCGATCGTGGAGGAGGTCCGGTCGGTCCTCGCGGCGGACACGGTCGTCCTGACGGTGCTCGATCGGACGAGCTCCACCTACCTTCTGCGGGCGCTGACCGGTCCGGATCAGGCCTACATCGGCTCGCCGATCAGCGCCGGCGACGGACTCGCCGGCCGCGCCATCCGGGATCGGGCGATGGTCGTCGACGACCGCTTCGACCCGATGAAGAGCTCCGTGATCCGGGCAGCTGGTGGCTCGACCGCCCCGATCCCCGGCGTCGCCGTCCCCCTGATCCGGGCCGACGTCGTCGTGGGCGCTCTGACCCTGCTGCGCCACGAGCTCGCCCGACCATTCGCCCCGGACGAGCTCGAGGCGATCCCGATTGTGGCCGGGCTCGTTGCCCTCGCGATCACGAACACCTTCCTCCA
>JBPYEM010000188.1:0-7338 GCA_051985205.1 Candidatus Limnocylindrales bacterium
GGCGAGCCGTCCCGCGTCGTCCGGGCCGTTGTGGAGCGCAGCGGAGATCCGGATCAGGCGCCGCGCCGCCGTGGGTGACTCCGCGGCGGGCACCGGCCAGGGGAAGATCGGGACTTCGATCCGGAACCCGTCGAGCAACCGTTGCTGGAGCGGATCCGTGTCGAGCGGCGACGACCCCGCACCGATGGTCGCGAGCGGACCTTCCTCTGGCAGCGGCATGGCGACCATCGCACCCAGCATCCCGTCGGGCGCCGGCATCGCCGCCGGCAGTGCCAGCGCCGCCGTGACGGCGTCGCGGCCCCGCCGCGCGAGGCCGCGATTGCGTTCCATCGCCGCCGGCCAGCCGCCATCGACCAGGCCGCCGACGACGTCCAGCGCGTCGGTCACGGTCAGCCAGGCCGTGGGATCGAGCGTCCCCTGCCAGTCGAACTCCGCGCGATAGCGGGTCATCGCCCCGCGATCCCCGAGGACCTGGTTCGCACCGTGAGAGATCGTGTTGGGGTGGATCCCCGGCTGGCGGTCCCGCCGGGCGTGGAGGAACGCGGCGCCCTTCGGGGCGCACACCCACTTGTGGAGGTTGCCCGTGTACCAGGCGGCGCCGATGCGCGACACGTCGAGCGGCACGAACCCGGGCGCGTGTGCGCCGTCGACGAGGGTCTCGACGCCGCGCTCCGCCAACTCGGCGACGATCCGCTCGATCGGGAAGACGAGCGCGGTGGGACTCGTGACGTGGCTGATCAGGGCGAAGCGGGTGCGCCCCGAGACGGTCGCGAGGATGGCGTCGACGACGTCGTCCTCAGCCTCGACCGGGAACGGGATCCGGGCGATGACGACGCGGGCACCGTCCCGCTCGGCGACATGACGGAGGACATTGATCGTCGCGTTGTACTCGTGATCCGTGGTGAGCAGCTCGTCACCGGGCTCGAACCGTTGCGACCGGATGACGGCGTTGACCGCGCCCGTCGCGTTCGTGACGAAGGCGAGGTCGTCCGGATCCGCGCCGATGAACGCGCCGAGTCGCTCACGCGCCCCCGCGAGGAGCTCCGGCAGGTCCCGGGCCAGGAACTGGACGGGCTGCGCCTCCAGCCGGTCCCGCCAACGCCGCTGCGTCTCGAGCACGCTCCGTGGAGTCGAGCCGAACGTGCCGTGGTTCAGGAAGGTGATGGTCGGATCCAGCGGCCAGAGGTGGGCGAGCTCGGACGGCACCCCCGGATCATGACGTGTACACTCGGGCCGTGGGTGCAGTCGACACGATGGAGACCTTCTTCGAGCTGCTGAACGCGGGCGACCGCGAGGCGGCCGTCGGCCTGATGGACGAGAAGGCGGAGATGCGGATCCACGTCGGCGATTCGACCCAGACGCTCCGGGGCGTCGACCGCGTCGGCGGCTGGTTCCTGCGGGGTGACGCGGGCCTGCGGATGATCCCAGGCGACGTCCGCGATACCGGCAACACCTACGAGGCGGACGTCCTCGTCGTGCGACCAGGAGCGCCCTCGCTCCACCTCGACGCAACGTTCCGCGTCGAGGCCGGGAAGATCACCTCGATCAACCTCGCCCCCCGCTAGGCGCCGTCGCCCGATCGATCGGGCCAGAAGCGTCGCGACGACCTGCGCCGGCGTCCGCGACGACTCCGCCGGCGTGGGTCTGCGAGGACGCCGCTGCCGTCCGCTAGGAAGCCGCTGGGCTCGGTGACGACGCGCCACCGCCGGTCGCGCCGCTCGGCGTCGGGATGATGATCTGCTGTCCCTCACCGACCTTGTTCGGGTTCTTGATATCCGGGTTCGCGGCGAGGAGCTGCTCGAGCGTGAGGCCATTGCGCGACGCGATCTTCGAGAGCGTGTCGCCCTTCTTGACGGTGTAGACGGTGGGCGTCGGAGCCGGTGCGACGGTTGGGGCGTGTGATGCGGGCCGCGACGCGGTCGGCGCCGAGGCTGACGCGCCGGGCGTCCCTCCGCCCCCACCGCCGCTGATGTTGAGGATCCCGGGGAGCAGGAACAGGGCGCTCGCGAGGAAGACGACGCCGCCGGCGAGCGCGGCGAGGCGCGGGACCTGCGGCATCCCCACGCGGGTCTTGATCGTCGGATAGGCCTCATACCGGCGCGGACGCTCCCAGTCCGGCCCGTCCGGTCCACCAAGGTGCTGGGCGTACGCCCTCGACCGGCGGGTGATCCGTCGCTGGGGACGCTCCTCCTCCTCGTCCTCCCATTCCGCGGGCTCGTCGGACGGCGCGGACCCTCGGTCGGCGCGGGCCGCGGCCCCTGCCGCACCAGCACTCCCGGCTGCGGCGGCGCCGGCCGCCGCGGCCGCGATCGCGTCGCTCCGTGCCCGGTCGGCATCGGTCGGCACCGACGGGGACCATCGCTCGGGGTCGGCGGGTCGGCGAGCGGGTGGCTGACCGCCGGCGAGCCGATCCGCGGCACTTCCCGCGAGCCCCTGGCCGGGCTCCTGCGTCCGCCGGCCGAGGAACGCCGGCGGCTCCGCATCCGGATCCCCGCCCACCGGTCCTTCGGCAGAGGCCAGCCACGGCGGTGGTGCCGCCCAGTCCCGTGGCGGATTGCGACGGACCGTCTCGGGCTCCGTGCCCGGCATCGTCGGCCCGCTGGGCTGATCGGCCGCATCGGCGTCCGTGGTCGAGTCGTGCTCGCCGGCGTCACTGCCGTCGATCGGCCGGTCGGCGTTGCCGCCAACCGGACCGTCGCTGTCGGCCAGCGCGGCACCGCCGGCCGCAGCAACCGCTGCCGCCCCGGCGGCGTCGGCGCTCGCCCCGGAGCCGCGTGCCCGAGCTGCCTCCCGTCGCGCCCATTCCTGGAACACGGGACAGACCGGAAAGGCGCTCGAGAGGCAGTACGCCTCCTGGTGGGCGATCGCCCGTGGCGCGGGCGGCGTCTCCGCGTAGCAGCGGTGGCGGTGGTCGGGGACGGAGGAGCGTTCGTCCCGTTCGTCCTCGAACGCGACGAACGGGCAGGCCGATGCGCCGTCCGCGATGGGCAGCCCGCGTTCCGTCACGGGCCGATCATACCGGCCGGTTCAGCCAGCGACCGGCGGTCGCCTCGCTCCCCGGGCGCCGCCGGACGCGCTCTCGCCCGGTTCGCCGGCCTCGCCCGGCGGGCCATCGCCGGCCCGCGGCCGAGGCGGCGGCGGTGCCGGCGGACGGCCATCCGGCCCACCCAGCCCCAGCATCACCGTGTTGCCGGACGTCCCGCCGACCTGCTGGAGGACCCGCAGCTGCAGCAGGCCCGGGTTGTCGTCCAGCATCCGCCCGGCGTTCGCGAGGGAGCGGAGCGCCGCGGTCTCGCCGCGGGCACGTTCGAGGGCGATCTCGCCTTCGCGACGAGCGGCCACGATCCCCGCGAACGCCCGCTTCAGCTCTCCCGGCACCATCACGTCGCGGACGTCGGCGCCCAGGAGCTCGACCCCGATCCGGGCCAGGCTGCTCGCCACGCCGCCGGCGATCTCCGCGCCGATATCCGCCCGCGTCGTCAGGATGTCGTCGACCGTCCGCGTCGAGATCGCGTCGCGAAGCGCGGCGTGGAGCTCCAGATAGAGCGCGCTCACGTAGCTCTGGTCGTTCGTGAACGCGGCGACCGGATCGGCGATGACGTAGCGGGCGCTCAAGCTGACCTTCAGCGCGACGCCATCCGAGGTGAGGATCTCCTGACCCGGAACGGTGAGCGACGTGGGCCGGCCGTCGAGGACGAGGATGTCGCTGTACGGCCGGATCGAGACATGGGTTCCAGGCGAGACGAGGCCGATGAGCCGGCCGCCGCGGAACCGCAGTCCGCGCTGGTAGTCGTTGATCGTGACGATCCGCACCGCGGGTCGGGCGAGGACGACCACGATCAGGAGCGCGATCAGGAGCGCGACGACGAATTCCATCCGGCCCTCCGCCTGATGCGGGGTCGCGTGCCCTCCGACCCTGAAACCGGGCGCGCCCGGCCTCTCGAGTGATGTCCCGTCGCGTCGGGCCGCCGGAGCGGCGGCGGGGGCGCGAAGCCCGCAGGGCCGTCGATCCGGTTGCCTCGAGGGCCCAGGCCCGGCGAGACGGGTGAGATCGCAGGACTCGAACCTGCATCTGCCAGAGGCGCCGGGCGGAACAGCCGACGGCGATGCCGCCCACCTGCCGACGAAGACGCCTGCCGGGATGCTAGACGAGCCTCGTTAGGCGGAGCAATGCGACGATCGCCGCATTCGCTTCCCAGATCGGGCAGTGATCGAGGCCACCGGCATGCTGGCAGCCGTTTGACAGGCAGCGGTGGGCCTCCGAGACTCCGATTCTCCGCACTGGATCGCACGATCGAACCCTCCC
This sequence comes from Candidatus Limnocylindrales bacterium, assembly GCA_051985205.1. GTDB lineage: Bacteria > Chloroflexota > Limnocylindria > Limnocylindrales > CSP1-4 > CF-46. The sequence continues at coordinate 4,307 of JBPYEM010000188.1, forward strand.
GCGTCCCCAGCGCCCCAACCTTCAGTGCCCACGAAGGGAGTCCCATGTTCCGACTGAGCGATGTCCTCGCGCCGAAGACGACCGTCCACGCCCATTGCGACCTGCCCTGTGGCGTCTACGACCCGGAGCAGGCCCGGATCGAGGCGGAGTCCTGCTACAAGATCATCGAGAAGATGGGCGGGAACAGTGACCCGACCTTCACGACCCGGGCGATCCACATCAAGGAGGATCGGGCGGACCTCGTGAAGCACCACCTCGACGTCCTGTGGCACGACTACTTCAAGCCGGAGCACCTCGAGAAGGTTCCGAACCTGCACGAGCTCTTCTGGAACGCCGCGAAGCAGGTCAGCAAGGTGAAGGCGTCGACGAACCTGGACGATGCCAAGCAGCTCCTCTCGATGATCGACGAGATCGACGCGGCCTGGAAGGCGACGGGCGGCGAGCAGAAGACCCGGGTCAACGGCCGGCCCGGCTGATCGAGTCGGCGAAATGGCCGATCCGGAGCCCCGCCGGCCGGCGGGGCTTCGTCGTGCGAGGGGACGGTCACGCCGTGCGTCGCTCCGCGAACGCGTCCGGGGTCCGTGGCGGGTTGCCGTCAGCGAGCGCTCGATGGAGCCGACCGTCCGGCCAGGCGATTGGCTGCTCGTCGATCCCACGATCCGTCGCTGGCCGCGGCGCGGCAGCCTCGTGGTGTTCCGCGAGCCGGACAGCGACCTCCTCGCGATCAAGCGCGTCGCCGCGGGACCCGGCGATCGCGTGGACCTGGATGACGGCCACCTGATCCTCGGCGTCGACGAGGCCTGGCTGCTCTCCGACGCGTCGACGGCCGAGCTCGTCTCGCGCGGGTTCGGCGAGCCGGTCGATTCGCGCCGGTACGGACCGGTCCCGGTCGATCTGCTCGTCGGGCGGCCGTGGTTCCGCTACGGCCCGCTGGGTCGCGTCGGTCGGATCGGTAGCCTGGAGGCGGTCAGGCCCTCGCGCTGACGACGCCGCCGCCGAGCTCGATGCCGGCCGCACGGACGTCCTCGGCGAATGCGGTCTGGACCTCCTTCGTGGCTCCGTAGCGGGTGGGGAAGGCGATCAGCCGGTCGAGCCCCATCTCGGCGAGCCGGGCCAGGGTGTCGACGCGATGCTCGCCCGGATCCTTGATCTCCTGGTCTGCCACGTACATCGACAATCGCAGCGTCGCCGGATCGCGGTCGATCTCCTCGCAGCGCTGGCGAGCGGTCGCCATCAGCCCGGGGATCTCGTCGAGCGGCTTGAAGACGAGGTTCAGCTCGTCCGCGAACCGCGCGGCCAGGCGCATCGTCACGTTCGGCCCGTTGCCCCCGACGATGATCGGGATGTGCTCCTGGAGCCCCTTCGGCTCGTTGATCGCACCCTCGACGCGGGCATAGTCGCCGGCATACGTCGCGCGGCCCGGCCGAAGCATCCGGGTGATGACCTCGAGATCGTCAGCCAGCCGGCCCAGCCGCTCCTTCGTCGTCGGGAACCCGTAGCCGTAGGCGATCCACTCGTCGTCCTTCCAGCCGGCCCCGATCCCCACCTCGAACCGACCGCCGCTCACCACGTCGATCGTCGACGCGAGCTTCGCGGTCAACGCCGGGTTCCGGAAGCCGGTGCAGATCACCATGTGGCCGAGTCGCACGCGCTTCGTCAGGACCGCGAGCGCCGTCAGGGTCGTGAACGACTCGAACGTGATCTCGTCCGTCGGATCCGGGACGGTCGTGAAGTGATCGAAGACCCAGGCGGACTCGAACCCGAGCTCCTCGGCATGCTGGGCGAGCTCCGTCGTCCGTCGCCACGCGTCGGCCGGCTCCCAGCCGTCGTACTCGCCCTTCCAGCCCTGCGGGATCAGGAGTCCAACCTGCATCCGCCCACCTCCATCGCCATTGCCAAGCCGGCGTCGCGATCGCCGGTCCGTCGGATCTCGTCACATCGTGGCCGGTTTCCTGCAACCGCGCCTTGCGGGAACCCGGTGCCCGTATCCTCTGCCGATGACGACGTTCGACCCCGAGGCGCCGCTGGCGCCCGCTCCGGACCCGTGGGAAGAGCTCCCGACGCCATCGGTCCGGCCCGGCCCACCGTGGCACATGACCGAGATGATCGCCGCCGAGCCGTTCGTTGCGGAACGGCTGATCGACCGCCTGGCGGATCCGGAGTCCGGCGCCGGCCGGCTGGCCGGAGCGATCGGCCAGGCGGCGAGCAGCGGCGCGCCCGTGGTCGTCACGGGCTGTGGAACGAGCGAGCACGCCGCCCAGGCCGCGGCCGAGATCCTGCGAGCCGCCGTGCGGGCGGCCGGGCTGCCGTCGGGACCGACAACCGTGACCTCCGCCCAGGCCTTCGAGCTCGCCCTCGATCCACCGACGGGCGGCCTCGTCATCGGGATCTCCCATGAAGGCGGCAGCGCCGCGACCATCGACGCCATGGACGCCGCCGGGGACGCCGGAGCGCGTGTCGGGCTGATCACCGGCAGCGAGCACTCCCCGGCCGGGGCGGCAGCCGACGAGGACCTCGTCGTCGAAACGGTCGAGATGGACCAGGGCTGGTGCCACACGATCGGGTACGTCGCGCCCGTCGTCGCCGCAGCGGCCATCGGCGCGGACCTGTCCGGGGTGGATCCGGGGGCGACCCGGATCCGGGACCTCCTGGCGGATGGCGCCCGCGACGAGGCCGGAGCGGAGGGGATCGCCGCCGTCCTCGCGGAGTGCCGGACGCTCGTCACGGTCGCATCCGGGGCGGACCGGCCCGCGGCGCGGGAGCTTGCCCTGAAGATCGAGGAGGCCGCCTGGATCCCGACGACGATGCGCGACCTGGAGACGCTCCTCCACGGTCACCTCCCGGCGATGGATGGCTCGACGGGGCTCGTCCTCCTCCTGACGGACCGGGACGGCCGCGAGGCACGCGTCGCGAGGTCCCGGGGCGCGCTCGCAGCAGCCGCCGTGATCGGAATCCGAACCGCGGCGATCGTCTCGCGGGACGTCGACGCGGTCCTCCCTGCGGAGCTGACGCCGGCCGGGCGGTTGGTCGTC
>JBPYEM010000189.1:0-2245 GCA_051985205.1 Candidatus Limnocylindrales bacterium
AGGAACCGCTGCCAGAGCGTGTAGGCGACCGGGGCCATCGACATCGGAGTCCCCGGGTGGCCGGAGTTCGCCTTCTGGATCGCGTCGATCGAAAGCGTCCGGATCGTGTTGATGCAGAGCTGGTCGATGTCACCGTCAGCCATGCGGTAGCGATCCTATTCGTCGGGGCCCATTCGTCAGGGCTCGATCCGCGTCACCGTTCCGTCGCCGTTGTTGGCTACCCAGACGGCTTCCTCGCCAATCGTGATCGCACCCGGTTCGGGGCCGACGTCGATCGGGTCGCCGACGACGTCGCCGCTTTCGATGTCGATCCGGCTCACGGTGTCGTCGCCGGCGCTCGCGACCCAGATCAGATTGGTCCCCGCGTCGATCCCGCCCGGCCGGCCGCCGACCGGGATCGGGTCGCCGAGGATTCCCTGGATCGACGGGTCGACCCTGGTGACCGTGTCCGAGCGGCTGTTGGCGACCCAGACGAGCCCGCCGCCAACGGTGATGCCGGCCGGACCACGGCCGGCCCGGATCGGGGCCCCGGCCACCCTCGCGGTGCTCTGGTCGATCCGTCGGACCGAGCCGGTCGAAGCGCTGCTGACCCAGACCCCTCCGGCGCCGGCGGCGAGCCGGAGCGGCGCGGCGTGAGGCGGGATTCCCCGTCGATAGACGCGTTCGCCCTGGGGGTTGATCGCGGCGACGCCCGAGCCGTCCTGGTCGGCGACCCAGACCCGTCCGCCGGCGACGATCAGCGCCCCCGGCCGGCCGCCGACCCTGATCCTGCCGGTCACGAGGTTGCTCGTCGGGTCGACCCGAAGGACGCTGCCGGTGCGCGGGCTCGAGACCCAGACCGATTTGCGGCCGACCGCGACGGCGGAGATGCCGCGGCCGAGCTCGAGCGGACGGCCGACGACTCTCCGCGTCCTCGGGTCGATCCTGGTCAGGGTCCCGTCGGCGGAGCTCGTCACCCAGACCGCACCCTCTCCCGCGGCAATCCGCAGCGGCGGCGTTCCGACCGAGATCGGCGAGGAGACGGAGACGTCGCTGCCGCCGAGCAGGAGGAATAGGGCGGCGACCAGGGCGGCCAGCACCGCGGGCGTGACCAACCATCCCCACGACAGCGAGCGGATTCGCCGGCGCAGGCCCACGCCCTCCTGCCGCGGGAGCGCGCGGGTCGGCGCCTCCGGACCGTCGCTGAGGATGCGGGTCGCCGTCGGTGTGGCGGCCTGGCGCTCGCGCGCCGCCGCGATCAGAGCACCGGCGCTGGGGTAGCGCTCGCCGGGGTCCCTGGCGACCGAGCGCTCGATCACGCCGTCGAGGCCGGCCGGCATCTCGGGTTCGGCATCCCCGGCGCGGCGGCCGAAGGGGACGATCCCGGTCAGCGCCTCGTAGAGGACGCAGCCGAGCGAGTAGACATCGGCCGCCGGCCCGACGTCCTGCCCTCGCCACTGCTCGGGCGACATGTACTCGACCGTGCCGACGATCGAGGCGCCACTGACCACGCCGCTGTCGCCGAGCGCCTTGGCGAGGCCGAAATCGGTCAGGTAGGCGTGGTCGCCTTCGAGCAGGATGTTGTGCGGCTTGACGTCGCGGTGGACGATTCCGGCCGCGTGGGCCGAGTCGAGCGCGTCGGCGACCTGGGCGAGGAGGTCGACCGCCTCCGCGGGGTCGAGCGGGCCGGCTGCGATCCGCCGCTTGAGGTCGCCGCCTCCGACCAGTCGCATCGCGACGATCAGCTCACCGTCCTCCTCGCGGGCGTCGTATACCGGGACGACGTTCGGGTGCTCCAGCCTGGCCGCGAGCCGCGACTCGCGCAGAAAGCGGTCGCGGAAGCTCTCGTCACTGCCGAGGTGGCGCGCGATGACCTTCAGCGCCACCGGACGGTCGAGGGCGAGATGGGTGGCGCGGTATACGACGCCCATCCCGCCTCGCGCGATCAGCGCGTCGAGCCGGTAGCCCGCAAGCGTCGAGCCGATCGCGGGCTCGCCTGTGCTCCCTCCCTCTCCGGCCACCCGGCGGTTATACCCGCCGGGTGGCCATCGGGCACGGCTACCGGACCGGCTGCCACGCGATCACCGGGCCGATGGTGGCCGCGGTCGATCCGCTTTCGAGGCCGAAGCCGGCGGCGAGCCTGCTGCTGTGGCCGTCCTTTACCCGAATCGCCGAGAGGGTCTCCGCGTCTCTGGTGGCGACGAAGGCGGCAACCCGGCGGCCGTCGGAGGAGAAGACCGCGTTCGTCCGCGAGTTGTCGGCGACC
>JBPYEM010000190.1:0-3328 GCA_051985205.1 Candidatus Limnocylindrales bacterium
CTCGGCCATCGTCGCGATCTTCTCCGCATCGAGCGCGGTCTGATCTGCAGCCTCGGCGGACTCGGTCGCGATACGGGCAAGCCGGTCGGCGAGGTCCGCCGCTCGGGTCGTCTCGCGCCATGCCTCGAGCAGCTCGGCGGTGGTGGGCGGCTGGTCGTCCATCGGCGGAGGATAGGACACGCTCAGCCGCTGCGTGCAACCACAAGGTCTCAGGACCCCGCGACGGTCTCCGGGGAGCCAGCCGGTGAATGGAGGGGCGCCCGCACGGTGCCGTCGGGTCCCTCGCCGGCAGCATCCGCGTCAGCCTCGATCGTCACCCGCGGCAGCCAGTTCAGCCATCGCGGCAGCCACCAGTTCCAGTCACCGAGGAGCCGCATGGTCGCCGGCAGCAGGATCGATCGGACCACCGTGGCATCGATGAAGACCGCGACGGCGAGCCCGAAGCCAAGCTGCTTGATGATCGTCAACGGCAGGGTCACGAAGACGGCGAAGACGACGACCATGATCGCCGCGGCGCTCGTGATCGTCCCGGACGTGATCGCGATCCCGCGGGCCACCGCCTCATTCGACGAGAGGCCGTGATCCCTCGCCTCCTTGATCCGGGTCAGGATGAAGACGTGGTAGTCCATCGAGAGGCCGAACAGGATCGTGAAGATGAAGACCGGGATGAAGCCCTCGATCGCGCCCGGCTTGAACCCGATCGCGTCCGCGCCCCAGCCCTCCTGGAACACCAGGACCATCAGGCCGAACGCGGCCCCGGTCGAGAGCAGATTGAGAAGGATCGCCTTGATCGGGATGACGATCGAGCGGAAGGCGACGAGCAGCAGGCAGAAGGACAGGGCCAGGACGAAGCCCATCACCATCGGCATGCCGTGGGCGTAGAAATCGACGACGTCGAGCGTGTAGGCGGCGTCGCCCGTGACGAGCGCCCGCGCGCCTGACGCGCCGGAGAACGCCGCCGGAATCACGTCGCCGCGGACCTCGCGGATCACGTCCTGGTCGTGCTGGTCATTCTGGTTGCCGGTCATCAGGTACTGGATATAGACGGCGTGGCCATCGGCCGACGGCGTCGTCTGCGGTGGGCCGACGACGCCATCCACGGATTTCAGCGCGGTCTCCATCCGGTCGATCGCGGCCTTCGTCGATGCCTCGTCGGCGTGGGTCACGACGACCGCGAGGTCGAGCTCCGCGCCGGTGGGCCACTTCGACGTGAGCAGGTTGATCGCCTGGACGCCGTCGAGGGAATCCGGGAACGACGAGAAGTCGGCCTGGCCCATGTGCAGTCGGAACGTCGGGGTGGCAAGCGCTCCGAGGAGGATGGCGGTCGACGCGGCGGCAATCACCGGGCGGCGCATCACGGCCCGGACGACGACCGCCCAGATGCCACTGCCCTCGGGTCGCTCGCGACCCAGGATCGGGATCCGCAGCCCGTTCACGCCGTCGCCGAGGATCGCCAAAACGGCCGGCAGGAACGTCAGCGAGCCGATCACCGCCACGAGCACGACGGCGATGGTGCCGACGGCCATCGAGCGGAAGAGCGGGTCGTCGAGGAAGAACAAGCCGCCGATCGAGATCATCACGGCAAGACCCGAGAAGAAGACCGCGCGGCCGGCCGTCGCGCTCGACGCCTCGATCGACGGCAGCTTGGTGGGATCGTGGCCGCGGTCCACGAGGCGAGCCAGGGCGAAGATCACGACCGCGATCGCCACGGCCGCGGCACCGGCGATCGCGGGAACCCGCGAGGCCTCGGGCAGGTTGCCCGAGGACGAGGCGACGGCCACGCCGGCCGGCAGACCGATCGCGATCGCGGTCAGCACGATGCGTCGGGCGACGACTCGAGCCCGGGCCGACGGCGACGCGATGGCCCCGCGCCGCCGGCGTTCCGTTCGGAACCTCGTGACCATGAACAACGAGTAGTCGACCGCGACGGCGAGGCCGATCAGGACGACCAGCTGGTTCGCGTACGGACTGACCGCGGCGATCGTCTGGCTGTAGAGCGCCAGGATTCCGAACGCGGCGAGGAGCGCGGTCACGGCGAGGACCAGCGGGATCATGGCCGCGACGACGGCTCCGAAGGCGACGAGCAGGATCAGGAAGGTCAAGGGGATCGTCAGCAGCAGCGAGCGGTCAAGCCCGCCGTTGATCAGCTCACTGATCTCGCTGTTCGTGAGCGTCCCATTGAGGACGTGGATGCCGTAGCCGGGGTGGGCCGCCCGGATCTGGTCGACCAGCTGCGGCGCGGTGGCCAGTCGCTCCGTCACGACGCTGCCGTCGCCCGGCACCCGGGCAACGATCCGAACCGTGGTGCGATCCGGAGAGACGAGCCCGGCCGAGGGAGGCGCCTTCGTCGGATCGGCGAGCTCGGTGAAGACGGGACCCGCCACGCCATCAACCGTCGACTGGAATGCGCTGAGCCGGCTGACGATGTCCGCGATCGTGCCCTGGTACGCCGGGTCGTCGACCGTCGTCGTGGGGCTCGTGACGACCATCAGGAACTGCTGGGACACGGGCGCCTGCGCAGCACCCGCGTTGGCGTCTGCCCAGACGACGAGCGCTTCCCCGGACTCGGACTTCGAGCGCTGGTCGTTGGAAACGGCCTCGACGCTGCGGGTTCCGCCGGCCGCGAGGCTCCCGACGAAGAGGCCGATCGTGGCGATGAACCAGATGAGCGCGACCGGCCAGCGGTGGCGGGCGCTCCACGCCGCGACGCGGACGGTCCACGGTGGTCGGGATGGCGTGCGCTGTGGCGCGGGGGTGGTCGTGGTCACGGCGGCTCAGGGTACCGGACGGGATGGATGGGATCGACGCAGGAGGTACGCGTCCCGGCCGCGGACCGGTTCCGCGAACCGCTCCGGGGACCTCGGCGCGATCCGATCCGCGTCGGCGCGCCCGCGAAGCTCAGTCCTTCCCGTCGAGCGCTGCGGCGACCTTCTTCGGTGCCGTCCGTCGCCAGGCGCCCCGGAGCAGGCTCTCGAGCAGGGACGGGTCGATCCGGTCGAGGTCGACCGTGACCCACCCGAACCGACCGACATACGCCGACTTCGCGAAGGTCGCGGGATCCATCTCGAGCAGCTCGGCCTGCGTCTCGAGGTCCGTCTTGATCGAGACGTGCGTCGCGCCGTCGCCGCCGATCGCGAAGATCTTGTCGCGGACGCGGAACGTGACGTCGGTCTCCCACGTCAGGCGCTCCTCGACCTGGGGCAGATCGAGGGCGAGCCGGCGGACGTCGTCGAACGTCATCGCGCCGATGCCAGCCGCTTCAGCATTCCCCGGTCGTACTCCCGGTCGCCGAGCTCGTGGTACAGGGGGATCGCAGCCCAAGGCTCCA
>JBPYEM010000191.1:0-2719 GCA_051985205.1 Candidatus Limnocylindrales bacterium
CGTCGCCCTCGAGCTGGCTGCCGAGCGCGGAGCTCGGCAGGGGGTTCCGGCGACGGGCGCCGGCGCGAAGCACGTCGACGGAACGGTTGCGCGCGACCGTCCGGAGCCAGGCACGGAGCGAGCCGCGGCCGGGATCGAACACCTCGGCTCGATCCCACAGCGCCAGGAACGTGTCCTGGACTACCTCCGACGCGATCGACGGATCGCCACTGGACCGGTACGCGGCGGCGTAGACGGTGGCCGCGTGGCGGTCGTACAGCGTCGCCAGCGCTGGTTCCGAGCCGAGGATGAGCTCGCGCACCAGGACCTCATCCGCCAGGCCCGCGAGCTGATCACCCGGTCGGCCGGCCGACCCCAGATCCGTGCGTTCGGTCGTCATCGAATCCACCGTCAAGGCTTGCGTTCTGATGCAATTACTTTCTCTCAAGTAAGATACTTTTGTCAAGCATGGACGTGCGATACGATGCGCGCATGGCTGCCGACGACCACACCGACCGGATGCTGTCCGGGTGGGACGGCGTTCGCCCCGAGCTCAACGTCGGGGCGCTCCAGGTGACCGCCCGGTTGAGCCGGCTCGGTCCGCATCTCGCCCGTCGCCAGGAGGAGATCTTCGGTCGGTTCGGGCTCAGCCGCGGGGAGGTCGGCCTGCTGAGCGCCCTCCGGATCGCCGGCCCGTCACGGCAATCCTCGCCGACCCACCTCGCCCGCGGCCTGATGCTGTCATCCGCCGGTGTCACCAGCCGCATCGATCGGTTGGAGCGGAAGGGCCTCGTCCGTCGCCTGGACGACCCGAACGACCGCCGCGGCGTCCGGATCGAGCTGACCGACGAGGGAGCGGAGGTCGTCGACGCAGCCGTCGCCGCGAACGTCGCGGCCGAGCGTCAGCTCCTCGAGCGGCTCACCCCCAAGGAGGTCGACCAGCTCGAGGGCATCCTCCGCAAGCTGCTGGCCGCGGTCGAAGCGCCGGAGTAACCGCGGGGCCCCGCCGGACGGGCCACCGGCCGGGCCGTCGCTGAAGGGGCTACGGCTGCCGCCGAAGCGGGCGATGGACCGCGAGGAGGGGGCGGAGGCGCCGTGAGCGTCATGCTCGTGGCGCCACCATCATGACGGCGACGGGACAGAGAACTCATCGGACACGGGCAGATCCCGCCCACAACCCCCACGAAGAAGGAGACGCTCCATGGCGACCTGGGACGCGCTCGCCTCCGCCGCTCCGGAGATCGCCGACGACGGCAGGCGACTGCTGACCCGCTCGGGGATCGGCGAAGGGCTCCTGGCGACGGCTCGCGCCGACGGCCTGCTCCGGATCAACCCGGTCTATGCGGAGATCGTCGACGGCCACCTGCTCACGTTCGTGCAGGCGGGATCGGCGAAGCGCCGCGACCTCGAGAGCGACGACCGTTACGCCTTCCACACGCACGTCGATCCCGCGGCGCCCGACGAGTTCGAGGTCCGTGGCCATGCCCGCGAGGTGGCCGATCCCGGCCTTCGCGAGCGCGCGCTCGCGGCCTGGTCCTTCGACGGGAGCGCCTATCCGCTCTACGAGCTCGACATCGAGCACGTGCTGCTGGGCCGGCGAGCGACTGCCGAGGACTGGCCCCCGGTGTATGCGTCCTGGCGGGCGGACGCCTCGGCCTGACCGGTCAGCCGGCCGCGTCGATCGCCGCGGCGGCATCGACGATCGCCGCGGCGGCATCGACGATCGCCGCCGCGAGATCGTCGACGTCGCCATCGGTCGCAGGCGTCGCGATCGCCCCCATCCCGCGCGGCGCCAGGGCGAAGCCGCCGAGGAGGAGCCGGACGAAGAGATCCGCCGCCCCGGTTCCCGTCGCGACCGCGGACGCGGCGGTGTGCTCGCCGAGGCGGATCTGGAAGAACGACGCGGCGACATCGACCCGGACCGCGGTGCCGTCCCGCGCCGCCTGAGCGGCGACGGCGGATCGCAGACGCGCCGCGCGCGTCGCCAGCTCGTCATAGACGGCCGGCGTCAGCTGGGCGAGAGTCGCGAGGCCCGCCGCCGCGCCCACCGGGTTCCCGTTGAACGTCCCGCCGTGGGTCAGCGCGCCGGCACGGCGAGCGTCGAACCGGTCCATCAACGCCGCGGATCCACCGAACGCCGCCAGCGGGTAGCCGCCCCCGATGATCTTGCCGAGCGTCGTCAGGTCCGGCCGGACGCCGCTGAGCTGCTGCGCTCCGCCGGGCGACGCGCGGAACGAGATCACCTCGTCGAAGATCAGCAGCGCGCCGAGTCGATCGCAGCGCTCGCGCAGCCCACGGAGCACTTCCGGCGAGGCCGCCCGGACGCCGCCGGCGCCCTGGATCGGCTCGATGACGATCGCGGCGAGCTCCGCCTCCCGGCCCGCGATCGCCCGGTCGATCCCGTCGAGGTCCTCCCACGGCAGCGTGATCACGAGATCCCCGACGGCGGCCGGGACGCCCGACGACGACGGGACGACCGTGTCGTGCGTCCCGTGGTAGGCCCGCTCGAAGATCGCGATCGCGGGCCGGCCGGTCGCGGCCCGGGCCGCCCGGATCGCGAACATCGTCGCCTCCGTGCCGGAGTTCGTGAATCGGATCCGCTCGACAGAGTCGATCCGCCGGACGAGCTCCTCGGCGAGCGCGACCTCGAGCTCGCTGGGCGCGCCGAACGCGGAGGCGCGGCGGACCTGCGCCTCGACGGCGGCGACGACCGCCGGATGGGCGTGGCCGAGGATCAGGG
>JBPYEM010000192.1:0-3842 GCA_051985205.1 Candidatus Limnocylindrales bacterium
CGCGAAATGGATCCGTGGGATCCGGCTCGTCGCCGAGGACATCCCCGGCTTCTGGGAGTCCCTCGGCTACCACAACCGCGGCGATCAATGGCTCGAAGAGCGCTACAGCGGCGATTGAGCGGGCCGCCATGAGCCTCGCGGCGACTCCGTTGCCGGCCCGACCCAGCCCCATCGCGTGGCGCGTCGCGACGATCACGGCCATTCGCGACGAGACACCGACGGTCCGCTCGTTCACGCTCGCGATCCCGGGATGGCCCGGCCATCGGGCCGGCCAGCACATCGACCTCCGGCTGACCGCGGAGGACGGCTACAGCGTCGAGCGCAGCTACTCCATCGCCTCGGAGCCGGAGCGGAGGGGCGAGCTCGATCTGACCGTGGAGCGGATCCCCGACGGCGAGGTGTCGGCGTTCCTCCACGACGTCGCCGTCGTCGGCGACCGGATCGAGGTCCGTGGACCGATCGGCGGCTATTTCGTCTGGGAGGCAACGCCAACGACGGCTGAGCCGCTGTTCCTGGTCGCGGGCGGCTCCGGCATCGTGCCGCTGATGGCGATGCTTCGCCAACGCGCCCGGGCAGAGGCACGGAATCCGGCGCGGCTTCTCTGCTCGGCCCGCCATCTGGAGGACGTCATCTTTCGAGCTCCGCTCGACGCGCTCGCCGGGCGCGGCGACCGCTTCGATGTCGTGCTGACGCTGACGCGATCGGCGCCCGCGGGCTGGACGGGGTATTCGCGACGGATCGACGAGCGGATGATCGGCGAGGTCCTCGAGCCACTCGGTGCGGCGGCGCGGAGCTTCATCTGTGGACCGACGGCTCTCGTCGAAGTCGCGGCCAACGCCCTCGTCCGGCTGGGCCTCCCGGCGGAGAGGGTGCGAACCGAACGCTTCGGCCCGACGGGAACGTGATGAGGGAGGAGGTCCCGTGATCGATCACTCGAACGACCCGGCGGTCGAGGGGGAGCTCGACGGCAACGCCGTCGGCGGCGTCCTCCAGTCGCTGTTCGGGGCGGACGTGACGGCGATCCCCGGAGCGTGCGCGCATTGCCACACCGTGAGCATGGTCGGGGCGCTCCGCGCGTACACCCGCTCACCTGGCGTCGTCCTGCGGTGTCCGGCTTGCGACGAGGTCGTCCTCAGGTGGGTCGAGACGCCGGATGCGGTCCTGCTCGACGTTCGGGGCGCTTCGTTCCTGCGGTTCCCCCGCGCGTGAGGCCGGCCGGCATCCGGACCCTCACCCGCTGATCGTGTAGACGCCGGCGCGAACGGTCGCGCGATCCTCGAGGGCGGTGGTCGTCTCGACGTCGTATTCCGCGATCGCGTCCAGGACGTCGATCGGCAGATAGCGCCGCCCGGGGTCGCCGATCAGGACCTCTCGTCCGGCGTCCGCCGCTGTCCGGAGCCACGGCAGGACGCGCTCCGCGAGCGGGCCCTCGTACCAGGTGTCCGCGACGAGCACGAGATCGACGTCCGGCGACGGTTCTGCGAAAGCATCGGCGCGGATGACGTCGATCTCGACGTCGTTGGCTCGGGCGTTGAGTGCGGCGGCGATCTCGGCGAACGGGTCGATGTCGATCGCCACGACGGACGACGCGCCGGCGCGGGCGGCGGCGATCGCGACGAGGCCGCTGCCGGTCGCGACGTCCGCGACGGAGCGGCCGCGGACGATATCGGGATGGTCGAGCAGATAGCGAGCCACGGCCAGGCCGCCGGCCCAGGCGAACGCCCAGAACGGGATCGGCAGATCATCGGGCTGGTCGCGCCGGTCGCCGGAATCCGAGGCGGCGATCGCCGCCCAGACCGGCTCCACGGCGTCGGCGAGATGGAGCCGGATCCCGGGCAATCCGGGCACCGGGCGAAGGCGGGTCTGGGCGAGGACCAGCGCGCGGCGCCGCCCAGCCGGGACCATCCGTCGTCGCTGACCAGCTCGACGCGTCGTGGACGTCATGGCCGCGAGATCGACCAGTGCTCCGGTCGCAGGCCCAGACACGCGGGCTCGTCCCGATCGCGGCCGCGAACCGTCCCGGTCATGAGGTCGCGGTACCACGGCTGCCAGGTGTCGGTCGCGGCATGGTGCTCCGGATACGTCCGTCCGAATGGCGCGAGGTCGGCCGAACGGCAGGAGGTTCGGTCCGCCACGTCATGAAGGTTCGGCATGACGTCGGTGCCCAGCCCCCGGCTCCGCAGGACGCTCTCGACCTGGTGGAGCCACTCGTGGACGAAGCCCTCTTCGGGGTGGAGCCGGTCCGGGTAGCCTGCCCAGCCGTCCGAGATGATCGACGAGAAGCCCGCCCCGGCCGTCGCCGGACCGGGACCGACCGTGCAGCCCCAGCCGCAGAGAGGAACCGTGCCGTCCGTTGGCCAGAGGACGAAGACGGCATCCATCCGGCCGGATCGAAGGCCTCGCCAGACGATCGGCGGCACGTCGTCCGGACCGAGCCACCACCGCCCGTCGCCGATCGGTGTCAGCCGGCGGATCGGCTCCTCGATCCGATGGACCGCGCGGAGGTCCAGCTCGACGAGGCCTTCGCTCCAGGCGGCGACCGCGGCCGGAACAGCCTCCAGGACGGCAACGGACGAGGCGATCTCGTCCCGGCTCATCGACCGCTGCAGGCGCGGTCCCTTCCGCCCGAGGAACCCGCGGCCGCCCCACGCGGCATCCATCTCGAGCGCGAGGAACGCGGTCGCGCGCCAGCTCACGACGGACATGCCGGGCATCCTCGCACGCGGCGGACCATCCCGGGATGTGGCGCTTCGTCCTGCCGTCGGTGAGGCGATGCAGAGGTCGTCACCACGGCGATGCCCGCGCGGGATCTCAGTGGCCGGGTTGGCGCAGCTCCGCGATCCGGCCCTCGAGAAACGCTCGCTCGGCCGGGTTCGCCGTCATGTCGAGCGCTCTCCGGTACGCATCTGCCGCCTCGGCCGTCCGGCCGAGGCGGCGGAGCAGGTCCGCCCGGCTCGCATGGAGGTACTGGTAGCCGTCGAGCTGGCCGCCACGCGCCACCGCGTCGACGATCGCGAGGCCCGCCTCCGGGCCTGCGGCCATCGCGACGGCGACTCCGCGATTGAGCTCGACGACGGGGGAGCCGGTCATCTGGCCGAGGATCGCGTAGAGCCCGGCGATCTGTGGCCAGTCGGTCGCCGCGGCGGATGGCGCCTCGTCGTGGAGCGCGGCGATCGCCGCCTGGAGCTGGTACTGCCCGACGCGTCGCATCCGCATCGCCCGATCCAGCGTCGAGCGGCCCTCGGCAATCCGGGCGGCGTCCCACCGCCGGCGATCCTGGGCCTCCAGCAGCACGAGCTCGCCTCCAGGACCCGTCCGGGCATCCCGGCGGGCGTCGTGGAACAGCATCAGCGCGAGCAGGCCGAGCACCTCCGGCTCGTCCGGCATCAACGAGGCGAGGACTCGAGTGAGCCGGATCGCCTCGGCGCACAGATCGGCCCGGATCAGCGCGTCGCCGCCGCTCGCGTCGTAGCCCTCGTTGAAGACGAGGTAGAGGACCCGGAGGACGCCGTCGAGCCGCTCCGGAAGCGCGGCATCGTCCGGGACCCGGTACGGGATGCCGGCATCGCGGATCTTCCGCTTCGCCCGGACGAGCCGCTGGGCGAGGGTCGCTTCGGGAACGAGAAACGCCCGAGCGATCTCCGGGGTCGACAGCCCGCCGAGCGTCCGCAGCGTCAGGGCCACCCGAGCGTCGAGGGCCAGCGCCGGGTGACAGCAGGTGAAGATCAGCCGGAGACGGTCGTCGACGATGGGGCTCATCGTCGACGTCCCGTCGATCGCCGCATCCGGGTCGAGCGCGGCGAGCTTCTCCTCGATCGCGGCTTCACGGCGAAGCAGCTCCT
>JBPYEM010000193.1:0-6539 GCA_051985205.1 Candidatus Limnocylindrales bacterium
GGCGAGGAGTCACCGGCCGACGCGCTCTCGGCCTATGCGGACCTCGACGAGTACGCGCTCCTCCACCGGGCCGCGCGGTGGGCCCGCGGCGAGGACCTCGCCGCCGAGCCGCGACCAGGCGACGGCACGGTCTCCGCCGGCGTCGCCGAGGCGTGGCGGGCGGTCCTCCTGCGTCGGCCGCGCTGGCGTTCCGAGGCCGAGATCCGGCTGGAGTACGAGGCGGGCGGCCTCGACCAGGCGCGGATCGCCCAACTGGGTGCGCCCGAGCCCGGCCGCGTCATCATCGACCTCGCGACGGTGGATGCCCGGCCGGCGGACGCGACCGCGACGGATTCGCTCCTCGCCGTGGAGGGACGGGACGGGACGGCGCTCTCACTCGGGGCGTCGCTCGGGCGGCTGCCGGCGTTCGCGACGATCGCCCGGCGATACCGCCGTCAGGAGAACCGGCCGGTCGGGATGTAGACGGGGACCGCGACGGTGACGGCGGCCGCGATCGCCTTGGCGATGTTCCGGGTCTGGAGCGCGACCTCGCCGCCCGGCAGGACCAGCAGCGGATCGACGCGGGCGATCTCCTGGGTCGGGACCCGCATCCGGCGGACGATGTCGTCGCGTGTGAAGAACGTCCGGGTCTCGAGCGGGCTGAAGAGCCCGTAGTGGACGTGGCAGCCCGACGCGTGCCCCGTCATCCCCTCGTGGCCGATCAGTTGGCCGGCCTTGACGAGTTGGCCGGGTTTCACGGTCACGTCGTGGAAGTGGGCATAGATGCTGCGATAACCATCGCCGTCGTCGATGACGACGACGATGGGCAGGTCGCCCCAGCTGCTCGTCGCGTCGAGCCGCCGGTAGTACGGCCCGAGGTCGCCAACCCAGCCGATCCAGTCGTCGAACCGGCGACCGGCGGCGAGCACGACGCCGTCGTGGGCCGCGCCGACGGGTGCGCCGCAGAACGACGCCATGTCGACGCCGTCGTGCCAGCGCTTGCCGTCGTTCACCCACTCGCCGCCGGGGATCGCCTTGAACGGCAGCGAGATGCGGCCGGCGCGGATCGGCCAGACGTAGCCCGTGAGCTCGCTGAGCGGCGGCGGCACGCGCTCCTCGGCGAGGAGGGCCATGCTCGCACGCAGGTCCCGCGGACCGGCCGGCGCCTCGACCTGCGCCGGCGGCGGCGTGGGCCGCGGGCTTACGACGGGTTCCGAGACGGCCCCCGCGACGCCGCCGACGAGCGGCTGCAGCGGCGGCGCGGCGGGTGCAAGGGCCGCGCCGAGCAGCGGCAGCGCCGCCGCCAGGACGACCCCGCTGATCACGAGCGTCCCGAGACGACGGCCGGGCCGCCAGCCGCGCCGTTCGCGCTCGCTGAGCGGCGTCAGCGGATGGATCGGGACCAGCGCGGCAGGCGCGTCCGGCACGCGACGTCGGGCATGCGGCACGCGGTGACGGGGCTCACGTGACACGGGCCGCATGTATACCACTCGTCGGGGACTGTCGTGCCTGGATGCCGATGGCGTTGTTGGCGGGAGGCGCTCCGCGCTCACGGACCTCGAAGTCCGCTCGCTTGCGGTACTCCCCGCCGCCTAGCCCTCGGCGCCCAGCCACGACGAACGCAGTTGGGAAGCTTGTTTCGGCCGAGCCAGCCTCGCCCCCGGCGCGACGAGTGCAATCGCGTCCGGTGCCCCCGCCGCCTGGCCCTCGGCGCCCAGCCACGACGAACGCAGTTGGGAAGCTTGTTTCGGCCTGGCCGGCCTCGCCCCGGTGCGACGAACGCAATCGCGTGCTATGGGACGGGGAGCTGACGCCGACCGGGCCGGTTGGCGGCTAGGCCATGGCCTTCGCCGGAAGCCACCCGGGCTCAGGCGTCCCAAAGGTGCCGACCAGGTAGTCACGAGACGCGTTGACGTCGCGGCGCGGGCCGTCGAGCGAGGCGAGGAGCTTCCCGTCGCGCTTCACGATCCGGCCGTCGACGATCACCGTGTCCACGTTCGAGATGTCCGCCGCGCAGACCACCGTCGCGACCGGGTCGATCACCGGGGCGACGTTCGGCGACTTCGTCTCGATGATCACCAGGTCCGCCTTCTTGCCCGGCGTGATCGAGCCGGTCCGATCGCCGATCCCGGCGACCTTCGCCCCGTCGAGCGTCGCCCATCGGAGGACCTGCCGGGAGCTGATCAGGTTCGTCGTGTCGTTCGGGTCGTTCTGGTCGGCGTCCCAGGCCGCCTGGTGCCGGCGGCCGCGCTCCGAGGCGAAGATCGCGTGCATCTGCGTGAACTGGTCGGCGGACGCGGTCGTCGCGACGTTGGACGAGAGCCCCACCGGGATCCCGAGGTCCTCGGCCGTCTGGGCCGGCGCCCAGCCGTGGCCCATCTGCATCTCGATCTGGGGTGCGAGGGAGACGTTGCCACCGGAGTCCGCGACCATCTGCCACTCGTCGTCGAGCAGGTGCGACGAGTGGATGTACGTCGTGTTCGGGTACAGCAGACCGAGGTCCTTCAGTCCGCGCAGCTGCATCTTCGTGTAGCCGAAGCGATCCATCGCGACGTGGACCGTGACGTTGATCCCGAGCTCCTTGGCGAGCTCCCACTCGTACCGCACGACGTCGGGCTTGCAGAAGTTCGTTCCCCGGGTCGCAAGGCCCATCGTGACCAGAGCGTCGTCATCGCTGAGGACCTTCCGGATCCGATGCGCCTCGTCGCCGTCGATCGTCGCCGTGCTGCCGCCCCAGTCCTCGCCGAACCACCAATGCTGGATCGACGTGTTCGGGAAGCCGAACGCGAAGACGGACCGGATCCCGGCGTCGCGGAGGCCTTCGACCGCCGCGTCCGCGTGTTCCGGGCTGTTCATGATGTGCGACCAGTCGACGAGGGTCGTGATGCCCGCGTTCGCGCACTCCATCGCGCCCCAGCGGTTCGCCGCGAGGACGTCGTCCGGGCGGTAGTTCGGAGCGAACTTGTCCAGGATCGCGCTGAAGTACGCACCCAGCGTGTAGTCCGGCGCGCTCGACCGGATCGACGTCTCCCAGGTGTGGCGGTGGGTGTCGACGAAGCCCGGGATGACGATGTCGCCGGTCGCGTCGATCACCTCCGCATCGTCCGCGGAGAGGTTCGGCCCGACGGCGGCGATCCGATCGCCCTCGACGAGGATGTCCGCCTCGGGCAGCTCACCGATGGCTGGGTCCTGGCTGAGGACGATCGCGTTCTTGATGAGGATCCGGTCGGCCATGGTCTGCTCCTCCAATCCACGCTCGTTCGTGAGGTCGTCCGTCGTTTCGGTGTCGCGATCCTCCCTGCTAGGTCGGGGCAGCGGACCGACGTGACCGGAGCTCGACCGCGACGGCCGCGAAGTCCCGGTCGGCGCCGAGGGAGGCGGCGGCAGATCGGACGAGATCGAGATTGACCGCGGTCTGCGGGAGCGGCTGGCGGACGGCCCTCGCGGCGGTGCTGATCAGCTCCAGGTCCTTCTCCGTCAACGCGAGCGAGAACGCGACGGGGGCGCCCGCCGGGTCGAGGAACTGCGCGCGCTTGTAGCCGACATACGGCGCTCCCGCCGCTCCGGATGCGATCACGTCGTAGGCGAGGGCTCGGTCGACGCCCGATGCCTCGGCCAACGCGAGTCCTTCGGCGAGCGCGCCGTTCAGCCCGAAGACGACGACATTCACCGCCAGCTTCATCGCGGCGCCGGAGCCGAGCGGCCCGAGGTGGAAGATCGTCTTCGCGAGCGAGTCGAGCACCGGTCGAGCGCGCGCGAGATCGTCCGCCCGCCCACCCACCATCAGGGTCAGCTGCCCGCTCTCCGCCAGGCTGACGCTGCCGCTGACCGGCGCGTCGAGGAGGGCGACCCCGACCGCATCTGCGGAATCCGCGAACGCCCTGAGCACCTCTGGTCCGACCGTGCTCATGTCGATGAACACGGCGCCCGGATGACCGCCGGCCACGAGCCCGCTGGGACCTCCGTAGACCTGGGCGACCGCCTCGTCGTTCGCGAGCATCGAGATGACGATGTCCGCGAGCGCGGCGGCCTCCGCCGGCGTGTCGGCGATCCGCGCCCGGATCTCGCCGGCGAGGGCCTCGCAGCTCGACCGCGTCCGGTTCTGGACGATCAGGTCATGGCCGGCGCGGGCGAGAGCCCGGGCCATCGCGCCACCCATCCGCCCGGTCCCGACGATCGCGACGGTCGGCATCGACCCGGTCCTACTTGGCCTCGTCGAGGCGACGCCGAACGGTCTCGACGATCCGTTCGACCGTGGGGAGCGCCGCGTCCTCCAGCGCCGCGGCCGACGGCAGTGGCACGTGTGGGGTCGTGATCCGGACCAGCGGCGCGTCGAGCGAGTAGAAGCCCTCGTCGGCGACGATCGAGACGATCTCCGCGCCCCAGCCGCACAGCCGGGGGTTCTCCTCGACGGTGAAGAGCCGGCTCGTCTTCGCGACGGATGCCAGGATCGCGTCGACGTCGAGCGGGACCAGCGACCGGAGGTCGATCACCTCGGCGGAGATCCCGTGGTCGGCGCCGAGGCGCTCCGCGGCTTCGGCCGCGCGGGGAACCATCGCCGCGAGCGCGACGATCGTCGCGTCGCTTCCCTCGCGGACGACCGTGGCCTTGCCCAGCGGCACGACGACCTCGCCGTCCGGGACGTCGCCCTTCGTCGCGAAGAGACCCTTGTGCTCGCAGAAGATCACCGGGTCCGGGTCGCGGACGGCCGATGCCATCAGGCCGACCACGTCGGCCGGGTTGGACGGCGCGACAACCTTCAGGCCGGGGATCGCCATCGCCCAGTTCTCGATGCTCTGGCTGTGCTGGGCACCGAACCGCAGGCCCGCCCCGTTGGCGGTCCGAAGCACGAGCGGGATCGAGACCTGGCCGTCGGTCATGTAGCGGGTCTTCGCGATCTGGTTGGCGACCATGTCCCAGGTCACGGCGAAGAAGTCGCTGAACATCAGCTCCGCGATCGGGCGGAGGCCGGTCATCGCTGCGCCCATCGCCGCGCCGACGATGGCCTGCTCGCTGATCGGCGTGTCCCGGACCCGCTCCGGGCCGAACCGGTCGATCAGGCCCTCGGTCAGCTTGAACACGCCGCCCGCGGCTCCCACGTCCTCGCCGATCAGGACCACGCTGTCGTCCCGGGCCATCTCCTGGGCGATCCCGGCCGCGACCGCAGCGCGGTACGTGAGCTCAGGCATGGGTCGCGCTCACGATCGCCATGCGGAGCCGCCGTCCGCCCAGAGCTGGGTCTCGATCACGTCCGGGGCCGGCTCCGGAGCGTCGCGCGCCTCCGCCTCGGCCGCGGCAACCTTCGCGGCCGCGTCGGCCTCGATCGCATCGAGCTCC
The DNA here is from genome assembly GCA_051985205.1 of Candidatus Limnocylindrales bacterium. Classification (GTDB taxonomy): domain Bacteria; phylum Chloroflexota; class Limnocylindria; order Limnocylindrales; family CSP1-4; genus CF-46. The sequence continues at coordinate 5,317 of JBPYEM010000193.1, forward strand.
GCGGCAGCGACTCCGTCCGCCTCGAGCCTGGCGCGCTCGGCCATGATCGGGTCGCGTGCCTTCCACGCCTCGACCTCTTCGGGCGGGCGATACGAGCCCGGGTCCGCCCGGGAGTGGCCGCCGTGGCGGTAGGTGACGGCCTCGACGAGCGAGGGCCCGTCCCCGCTCCGTGCCCGCGCGATGGCGTCCCGGGCGACCGCGTAGACCGCGTCGACGTCGTTGCCGTCGACGACGATCGGCTCCAGGCCATAGGCCGGGGCGCGGTCCGCCGCCGGCCGGGCGACCGCGGTCACCGTCCCGATGGCGGTGTACTCCATGTACTGGTTGTTCTCGCAGACGAAGACGACCGGCGCCTTCCAGACGGCCGCCAGGTTGAGCGCCTCATGGAACGCGCCGATGTTCGTCGTGCCGTCGCCGAAGAAGCAGACGGCGACCTGGCCGGTCTTCCGGTACTGGGCGGACCATGCGGCGCCGAGGGCGATCGGCAGATGGGCGCCGACGATCGCGTACGAGCCCATCATGTGGTGCTCCGCACTCGTGATGTGCATGGAGCCGCCCTTGCCGCCCATCAGCCCGGTGGCCCGGCCGAAGAGCTCCGCGTACAGCCCGGCCATCGACGCTCCGCGGGCGAGGGCGTGGTTGTGGCCGCGGTACGTCGCGAAGGTGTAGTCGTCGTCGCGCATGGCGGCCGCGAAGCCCGCGGCGACCGCTTCCTGCCCGACGCCGAGGTGCGTCGTCCCCCGCACGAGCCCCTCGAAGAAGAGCTCCTGGGCCCGGACCTCGAAGCGCCGGCACTCGACCATCGTCCGGTACATCGCGAGCCGCACGTCGCGCGGCGGCGTCTGCTGCGCCGCTCCAGCCGGAGCGGAGGCCGTCTTCGTCGCCATCAGTACGCGTTCGCCACGAACAGCTCCGCCGACGGGAAGCGGGTGATCACCTGCGGTCCGTCAGCCGTCACGACGACCTCCTCCTCGATCCGGGCCGCGGAGTAGCCGTCCGAGGCGGGGCAGTACGTCTCGAGCGCGATGACCATGCCCTCCTTGATCTCGACCGGGTGGTCGAGCGAGTTGAGGCGACTGATGATCGGCCGCTCGTGGAGGAACAGGCCGACCGAGTGCCCGAACTGGAGACCGAAGCACTCCATCTCGCTCGAGAAGCCGAACTCCTCCGCCTTGGGCCAGACCTTCGCGACCTCGTCCGTGCCGCGGCCGGGCGTCATCAGC
>JBPYEM010000194.1:0-12071 GCA_051985205.1 Candidatus Limnocylindrales bacterium
TCCATCCGATGTGCTCGTACCTTGCGAGCTTTCCGGCCTCCCTCGTCCATGCGTTCATCGGCCGCTACAGCCGCCGTGGCGACGTCGTCCTCGACCCGTTCAGCGGACGCGGCACGACGCCGCTCCAGGCCTGCGCCGAAGGCCGGATCGGCGTGGGCAACGACCTCAACCCGTTCGCCCATCTCCTGACGGCGGCGAAGGTCGAGCCCGCCGGCCGCCCCGAGACATCCACCCGGCTGGCCGGTCTGCGGCTGGGTTGGCGGGCCTCCTCGGAGGCGTGGCTCGCGCTGGCGAGCGCGGTCGCCGCGGAGCCTGGGGGTACGGCCCGCGTGCCCGCTGCGGGCGCGGGTCCGGATGCGGCGTGCGGCTCGGCCGGTGAACCGGTCCCGGCCGAGGTCGGCGTCGCCTTCCACCCGCGGACGCTCGCCCAGCTCCTGTTCCTCCGGGCGTCGCTGCAGCTCGCGGATCCCGTGGATCGGTTCCTCGCGGCCGCGACCACCGGGATCCTGCACGGCAAGAGCGCCTCGTACCTGTCGCCGCTGATGCCGAACACGTTCAGCATGGCGCCGCGGTATGTCCGCGAGTTCGCCTCGAGGACCGCCTTCCTGGCGCCGGAGCGGGACGTCTTCGTCGGCCTCGAGCGGAAGCTGGCTCGACTCCATCGTGAGGCGCTGCCGCGAACACCGGGGATCGCGCTCCTCGGCGATGCGCGCGACGCCGCCGGACGCGCGCAGGTGGCCCTGCGCGAGCGAGGGCTGCCGGAGCGCGCCCGGCTGGTCGTGACCTCGCCGCCCTACCTCCGGGTCGTGAAGTACGGCTACTACAACTGGCTCCGGACCTGGTTCCTGGGGTTCGACGCCCACGAGATCGACGCGACGCTCGACGACGCCCACCATCGCGAGCCCTACGTTGCGTTCCTGCGAGACGTCCTCACGGAGCTCCGGTCGGTGCTCGCCGACGACGCCGTCGTCGCCCTTGTCATCGGCGACGTCGAGACCGACCGCGGCCGGCCGATCGCCGGCGGTCACGGCGTCGGTCTCGCGGAGCGCGTCTGGGAGTCCGCGGCCGCGCCTGCCGGCTACCGTCTGGCCGGGATCGCGGTCGACGAGGTCGCCGCCAACCGGAAGATGACCAAGCTCTGGGGAGCCGAGGCCGGGCGGGCGACGAAGACCGATCGGATCCTCGTCCTCGGCGCCACCGAGGCGGGCCGACGCCGGGCACTGTCCGGTGCGGCGACTCCGGTCGCCTGGGACTGGCCACCGCGCGGGCTGCACTCGATCTGACCTCGATGGAACGGCGACGGGCGGCGGTTCCGGCCGTGCACATGCTCCTGGCGGGCGCGGTCGCTTTGCTCGCCGTCCTCGGGCTGTTCGGGACGGGATCCGCCACCGACGACGGGGCTGCCGGAGCGCGGGTCGTCGGCGGCTTCGGCTTCGCCCTGTTCATCGTCATGCCCCAGATCGGCATCGTGGCCCTGGGTCTCTTCGACTGGCAGATGGGTCGCGGACCGAACCTGCTCCGCGCTGCGGACGTCGCGGTGTTCGCCCTCGGATGCCTGGAGCTGTCGCTCGGCACGGTCGGCTTCGCGCGCTACCTCGCCGGGTCGATCAGCGTTCTCGCGGCGGCCGGTCTGGCCGCATCGATCCTCGTCGTTCCGCCCCGGCGAGCGGGCTGGCGTCACTGACGTTCGACGGATCCGACTCATGCGCAGTTCGGCTGCGGCCGACCGGCCGTCGGTAGAATGCCGGCATGAAGGTGATGTACCACCCGGACGACCTCGCGGCGATGGATCCGCTGGTGTTGATGAAGAACCTCGACCACGTCCGGATGACCAGCCGCCGTCTCTCGTACATCCTTCAGCAGCAGGTCCACCTCTACACGCCGGAGGCGAACCAGCTCCGCGAGCAGATCGACACCTACGTCGAGGCCGAGCGCCAGATCGAAGGCGAGATGGCGAGGCGACGGATCCGCGCCTGACCGCCCGATAGTCATGAAAGAAGCCCCTCCACCCTGACCAGTGGAGGGGCCTCTTGCGTCGATACGACGCGAACGAGATCTGCGGTCAGCCGGTTGCGAGGGCGAGCCTGACCCGGGGCTGGTCCGTCGCCGGTCGGTCGGTCGGCTCCGGCTCCGGTTCGACGTCCCCTGGCGTCAGCGCCGCTGCAACCGCGGCATCCGTCACGGGATGAGCCATCCGCCGGTTTCGGCCGCTCAGGACGACCCGGGTACCGGCGTCGTCCGCGAGGCGCCGACGACGATCCGTCTCCTCGGCAACCACTCTCGCGACGAGAGCGGCAAGGGTGGGCATCTCGAACAGGCCGAACCCGATCCCGATCTCGCCAAGCTCTTCCGGACCCTGGCCGCGGTAGAGGCGGCGGCCGGCCACGGCGCACATCTCGTCGTACAGCTCCGGCCAGCCGACGTGCCGCCGGCGGTGGCAGAACCGAACGAACTCGAGCGCCTCGTCGTCGTGATCCGGCGCTCCGGCGACGTCTCCCGCGCCACCGTTCCGTGGATCCATCGATGGCCGACCCTCCAGCCGATCCCGTCGCGTGGCAGCACGAACCATCCCCCGATCGATCGGCGGGATCAGCCGACCGCGGGATGCCCCGTGGAGAAGCGCGCCGGCCGGGGGTTCCGTCCCTCCCGGGGAACTCTCGCCGGTCCGGTGAGGCGCAATGGTAGGACCGTCGGCCCGGCCGATGAAGGGGGTTTGTCCACCAACTCGTCCACGAACTTTTCCACATGAACGGGCGTTCGCCCGTCCGATCCGTCGGAGGGCGGATGACGACTCAGGAATCGCGACGGACGACGCCCAGCCCCGGCCGACCGGACGCCTTCCATCGCGCGTCGTCGCCCAACTCGAGCCCGGTGAAGGGGTCCTCGGCGAGCAGGAGGTTGCCGTCGAGGTCCGCCCACTCCGCGAGCGAGGCGACCGCCGCCGATGCCGCGATCACGACGCTGGTCTCCTCCATGCAGCCGAGGAAGGTCCGAAGGCCGAGCCGGCGCGCCTCCTCCAGCATCCGCTTCGCCGGCCCGACGCCGCCGCACTTCGCGAGCTTGACGTTAACCCCGGCGACGACACCCACGAGCCCCTGCAGGTCGCGGATCGTGACCGCGCTCTCGTCGGCGACGAGCGGCAGCGACGAGCGCTCCTGGAGCCAGCCGAGCTGATCCAGTCGGTGGGCCGGGAACGGCTGCTCGATCAGCTCGACGCCGAGCCGCTCCAGGTCGGGCAGGAGAGCGACGGCGTCGTCCGGCCGCCAGCCGGTGTTGGCATCGACACGGATCGGACCGTCGTAGACGGCGCGGACCGCCTCCAGCGTGGCGAGGTCGCTGGGTCCGCCCACCTTGATCTTCAGCGCCGGGAACCGGGCCGCCCGGCGGGCACGCTCGGCGACGACCGCGGGTTCGTCGATCCCGAGACTGAAGTCCGTGGGCGGGATCGTCCCAGGCAGATCGAGCAGCTCCGTGATCGGCTTTTCGGTCACCTTGCCGACGAGGTCGTGGAGGGCGACGTCGAGCGCGCATTTGGCGGCGCCGTGATGGGCGATCGCAGCGTCCATCGCCGCCGCCGCCGAGACCAGGCCGTCGGGAGAGGCATCGGGCTGGCCGATCGCCTCGACGAGCAGCGGAAAGACCGCCGCCATCGTCGCGGGCGTCTCGCCGTAGAACCGATCCGGATACCCCTCACCGATCCCGACGAGGCCCGGGAACCGGTCGTCGCGGAGCTCGACCACGACGGTCGTCACGGCGGCGTCCGTCGCATGGTCCGCGCGGGCGATCCGGAACGGGTCACGCAACGCGAGGTGCAGGACCTCGGGCTCGAGGTGGAGCATCCCGGAAGTCAGGACGCGGCGGCCGCGCCCGCCGTCGACGTCTCCGGCGTCAGCCACGGCAGGGCATCGACCGCGCGCTCGATCTCGCGCCACAGCGAGCCCGCCCCGAATCGGACGGGATCATCGCTCGGCAGCCCCGTCTCCGCCGCGATCCGCGCGATCTCGCGCCGGGCCTCCGCCTCATCGGCGATGTTCGAGGTGTTCACCGCGATCGCGACGACGCGCGATGGCGCGATCAGGCCCGCCACGGTCTCGTGAAGATGGATGAACGGCCCGAGCTCGGCGATCGGGAACGACGCGTCGGGGAGGTGGTCGAAGTCGTGCTCCGTCTGGCCCGCCTTGTGCACGAGCACCATGGCGTGCGGTGTCGCCCCGTGGATCAACGCCAGCGTGACGGACGAATACGCCGGGTGGTCGAGCGAGCCCTGGCCCTCGACGATCACCCAGTCGCCCCGCCGTTCGCCCTCCTCGGTCATCCACTCGACCGTGCCCTGGGCGAAGTCGCTGATGAGCCGATCGACCGCGACGCCCCAGCCCTCGATCATCATCCCGGTCTGGCCCGTGGGGACGAAGGACGCGGCGCGGCCCTCGGCGAGCGCCGCCTTGCGGAGCTCCAGGGCGACCGACATCTTGCCGATCGCGCAGTCCGTCCCGACGGTGAGCAGCACGCGCTTCCCCGGCCCGTGCTTCCGCCCGACCGACGTCTCCATCCGCGCCGGCGGCCGCCGGTAGTCGACGATCTGCGTCCCGGCCTCGCGAGCGGCGGCCGCGAACTCCGGGTCGTCGCCGAGGAAGGTGTGCAGGCCGGAGTGGACGTCGAGACCGGCGCGGATCGCCGCGAGGATCACGGAGCGCCAGCTCTCCGGCAGCTTGCCGCCGGTTGGGGCGATGCCGATCAGGAGCGTGTCCGGCCGCCGCGGGCCGCTCAGCGCTTCGTCCAGCGTCCCGACGATCGGAATGTCCCGGCCCGGCAGGATCGCCGACACGTTCCCGCCGGCCTGCGTCGAGTCGATGACCCCGACGACGTCGTGCGGCCCGTAGCGGATCACGCCGACGGCCGTCTTGCCATGGTGGAAGCCGAAGTTGCCCTCGGCGAGGATCACCAGCCGCCGCCGCGGCGCGCCGGCGTCCGGCTGCTCGATCACCGGCCGAGTCTACGGGACGACCCCGAGACCGCGGCGTTCCGGCCGACACGAGTCCGAATCAACCCCGTACCCTGCCCAGCGTCGTGAGCGAATCCCTCTGGCGCAACGCGGACTTCGCCAAGCTCTGGGCCGGCCAGACCGTGTCCGAGCTCGGCTCCGTCGTGACCCGCACGGCCGTCCCGCTCGTCGCCCTCCTCGTTCTCGGCGCCGGGCCGTTCGAGATGGCGCTGCTCGTCGTGGCGGCGAGCCTCGCCGTGCTCCTCGTCGGCTTCTTTGCCGGCGCCTGGGTCGATCGCCTCCGCCGCCGGCCCCTGCTGATCTGGAGCGACGTGATCCGGGCGGTCGTCCTCCTGTCCGTGCCGGTCGCCTACGTGGCCGGGGTGCTGCGGATCGAGCAGCTGTATCTCGTCGTCTTCCTCGAAGGCTGCCTCGGCGCCGTCTTCGATGCCGCCTACCCGGCGTACGTCCCGTCATTGATCGGAACGGAGCGTGTCGTCGAGGCCAACAGCAAGCTCGCAACGAGCTCTTCGCTGGCCGAGATCGGCGGGCCGGGCCTGGGAGGCGGGCTCGTCCAGCTGATCGGCGCGCCGTTCGCGATCCTCGTCGACGCGATCTCGTTCGCCTTCTCCGCCGCGTCGGTCGTCCTGATCCGGAAGCCGGAGCCGCCACGACCGCCGCGCGCCGGCGGCACCGCGATCCGTCACGAGATCCTCGAAGGTCTCGATCTCGTCCGGCGCCATCCGGTGCTCGTGCCGCTGACGCTGCGGTCGGTGATCGCCCACGTCGCGGGCTCGTTCTATGGCGTTCTCTACACCTTGTATCTGATCGACGACCTCCATCTCAGCCCGGTGCTGCTCGGCATCGTCGTCTCTGCGGGCGGGGTCGGCTCCCTGATCGGCTCGCTGTTCGCGGCGCGGGTCATCGCGCGGGTGGGCCTGGGCCCGGCCTTGATCTGGACGGCGGTCGGCGCGTCCGTCCTCGGCGTCCTGACGCCGCTCGCGGGTGGACCGGTCGCCGTCGCCACGCTGATGGTGTTCATTCCGCAGCTCGTCGGCGACGGGCTCCAGACGATCGAGGGCGTCGCCGAGCTGTCGCTGATCCAGGGCGTCATCCCGGATCGGATCCTCGGCCGCGTCAACGCGACGCTGGAGGTCTTCTCCCACGGCATCGCCTATCCGCTCGGTGCGCTGCTCGCGGCGGTCCTCGCTGGCTGGATCGGCGTGCGCGGTGGGATCGCGATCGGCTGGGCGGGGATGGCCGCCTCGATCCTGCTGCTGGTGCTCTCTCCCCTGCCCCGGATCCGCCAGCCGTCGGACGTGGTCGGCTTCGAGGGCTGAACGCTCGGCGTTCTTCGCCCCGCTCGGAACGGGTGCCGGACCAGCCGGCCGCGATCGGCTCCGTCGTCGCGGAGAGGTGCTTGCTGACCGCGTGGGCGCCACGAGGGATCGCGCGACAGCTGAGCGCAGCATAAGCCGAAGGCCGGCCGAATGGGAAAGGCTGGTACCGCATACCGGATTCGAACCGGTGATCTCCGCCTTGAGAGGGCGGTGTCCTGGGCCTCTAGACGAATGCGGCGCCGAGGCGGATCGTCGAGGGTCCGCCGGACCGGGATGATACCAATCGCGTCACGATCGTCGCCAGCGGCGGCAGTTTCAGCGAGGGGCGCGCCGGCGTCCTGACGCAGCCTCAGAGCCGATGCGATTCGAGGAACGCGCGGATCGCGTCAGCGACCTGCTGGTGACTCTGCTCCCCCACCACGAGGCCGTAGTGCGAGTGGGCACCGAACGGCTCGTACTCCGCGCCGAGCCACGCCGCGACCCGCTCAGACGCCGGCTCCGGCACCATCCGGTCGAGCCCGCCGCCGATCACCAGCCGCGGGATCTCGGCGAATGGCCGGGGATCCACCGCGACGCCCCGCAGGACCGCCCGGAGCGCACGGCCGCTCTCGTGGGGCTTCTGGCCAAGCAGGTGCTGGATCCGGAGGACGTCCGAGATCGTGAGATCCCGATGGTCACGAACGAGCTTCTCCGGCAGGGTCGTCCAGCCGATCCGGCCGCGCCCGTAGACGTCGGGCACCTCCCGCAGCTCGTGCGGCTGGACCGGCTCCCGGAGCGCTGCCGGCGGCTCCGGCGAGAGCAGCACGAGCCCGCCGATCGGCGCCCGCTCGGCCGCCTTGAGAGCCAGCAGACCACCCATCCCATGACCGATCGCCACGGTCGTCGGTCCGAGCCGGTTCAACGCTGCGACGACGTCGTCGACGTAGGTGTCGAACGTCAGCTCGTTCGGGTCCGCCGTCCGGGACCAGTGATGGTTCTGGAGGTTGAGGGCATGACCCTCCCAGCCGCGCGAGGCGAAGTACGCGAGATAGCGCTCCCAGAGCCAGGAGCCGGCAAGCTCACCGTGGACGAACAGCAGCGGCTTCCGTCGGGATCGTCGCTCCGGAAGCCAGGACTCGATGTAGAGGCCACGGTCGTGCAGCTCGATCTCGTCCTTCCGGACCGGCCGGCCGTTGGCAGCCGGGACCTGCGCCCGGGCGAGGATCTGCTCTGGGGTCGTATCGGTCATCGTCGCCTCGGTCGCGTGACAGCCATGGCTGGCCTCACCATTCGTGGGGGTTGATCACCAGGCCAGTCAGGGCCTTGGGAAAGAAGTAGGTCGACTTCTGGGGCATCACGTCACCCTCTGCGGCGACCGCGGCGATCGACGCAACCGGCGTGGGCTCCAGCAGGAACGCCGCATCCGCGCCGTCCGTCCGGCGATCCACGGCGTCGAGGGCCTCGTCCACCGACTTGGTGAAGGCGAGCCGGTCGCTGCCCGCGACGGCGGCAGGGTCGATCCCGGCGAGCTCCTCCAGGGCGGCTCCGAGCAGCACGACGTCGAGGCCACGCATCGCGGCGCCGCCCGGCGGGAGGTAGGCCTCGAATGCCGTCCGCCGGACGGAGAGGAGCGTGCCCTCGGACCGCGTCCACAGCCCGAGCCGGCCTCGACCCCCCGGCGCGCCGCTGCCCGGGCCGAACGCATCGCGGAGCCCCTCGCGTGAAGCCGCTGACACGATGAACAGGTCGCCGAGACGGTCCCCGAGTGCCGCCAGTCCGGCGTCCCCGAGGTCGCGGACGATCCGGTGGGTCGGGAGCACGGTGAGCGAACCGGCATCCGCCGGGAGGAACAGCATCAGCAGGTAATCGAAGGCCGGGTCCTCCTCGCACGCCCGGCTCATGCGCCGCTCGTCGCGGTAGCGCAGCGCGGTCTCGTAGCGGTGGTGACCGTCGGCGATCGTGATCGGCCCCGCTGATGCAGCCTCGAGCAGCGCCTCGACGTCGGCAGCATGCGGCCCGACGGCCTCGACGACCCACAGCCGATGTCGCGTGCCGTCGTCGTCGGTCACCTCGAGGTCCGGCCCACCGGTCGTCAGGGCGGTGAGCAGCGCCGCGCCGCGGCCGGACTGGTCCGGATACAGGCCGATCACGGGGCTCGTGTTCACACCGGTCGCCCGAAGGAGCCGATAGCGATCCTCCCGTGCCGCTTCGAGGGTCCGCTCGTGGGGCAGGACGCCATTGCCGGCGCCGAGCGGCTCGAGCCGGAGACGCGCGAAGAACCCGCGCTGCGTCCGTTCGAGGTCCGTCCCCGGCACCCGGTACGTCTGCTCGAGGACATAGATCGCCGGCCGCGGGTCCTTGTGCAGCGTTCCGTCCGACCGCCACGCCGCCAGCGTGCGCGCCGCGCGTCGGTAGCGGTCGTCGTCCGCGTCACCCAGCTCGACGTCCGGTGCATCGAGCCGGACGACGTTCCGCTCGTCCCTCGCCCGCAGCCGAGCCCGGTCGGTCGCGGTCAACACGTCGTAGGGAGGAGCGACGACACGGCCGAGGTCGCTGACCGCGTCGGGCGAGAAGCGCAGGGCACGGAAGGGTCGGATGTGGGGCACGGGCTCCTCGTCGACGGTCGTCGCGGCCCGCCTGGCGTCGGGACGCCGGGGGCAAGCGGCCGGGACCGGCATCGTACGATAGCCCGGCCCGAATCGCCGCCGAAATCCGGGCTGTCGCGCGCAACTTTTCGGCGGGGAGCGGCGTCGTTGCTGGAACGCCGCCGCCCGTCGCACCTGGAGTGCTCGTGTCTCCTCGCGCGTCCCGTCGACATCGCCGACTCGCTGTTCTGCTCGTCACCGCGCTCGTGCTGGTCGGAAGCGCAGCGGCGATCCCCGCCGTCACCGCCGCGGCGACCCCTCCCACGATGACGGCCCGCGTCCTGCTCCAGGGTCACGCCCGCCTCGGATCGTGGATCGCGATCCTCGTCCACCTCCACAACGACGGGGCATCGGTCACGGGCGAGCTGCGGCTCCAGGGCGGCACGCAGGGCGGCACCCGGTATGCGACGCCGGTCCAGCTCGACAACCCATCGGACAAGGATTGGCTGCTCTACGCCCAGCCTCCCTCGTTCGGCCAGCAGCTCGAGGTCGTGCTCGCGAGCGGCGCCAACGTCATCGCTCGGCAGAAGGTCGCGGTGACGATCCACGATCCGACGCAGCTGATCGTTGGCGTCGTCGCCGAGGACACCCGGCCTATCGTCGGGAGCCTCAGCCTCCCGGCCGTCCAGAACCAGGCGCCGGCCGTCGTCGTCCCGCTCGCGGTGGCCGACCTCCCGACGCGGATCGAGGCGTGGTCGGCGCTCGATCGACTCGTCTGGCAGGACGTCGATGCCTCCAGCCTGAGCACGGAGCAGGTCGCCGCGCTCCGCGGCTGGATCGCTCTCGGCGGACGGCTGGTCATCGTCGGCGGGACGGCGGGGATCGGGAGCCTCAGCGGCTTCCCGGACGATCTCCTCCCCTACCGGCCGACCGCCACGGTCGACGTCGCGCCCTCGACGCTCAGCTCGCTGCTGGGCACTCCACCGAAGGGGGCGACGGACGTGCCCGCGATGGCCGGTGCGCTCATCCGCGGCCACGGCCTCGCCACGATCGACAGCCGCGTCGTCGCAGCGCAGACGTCGTACGGCAGCGGTTCGGTCACCGTGGTCGGGGTCGACCCTACTGTCGGTTGGATCGCGGACAGCGCGGCGCGAGCGTCCTTCTGGCCCAGCCTGATCCCGCCACGGACGGATGGCCCGGTCGCCATGACCGACGACAGCCAGATCGTGTCGGCGGTCGCGAACCTGCCCGCGCTGTCGTTGCCGCCGCTCGCCGGCCTGCTGCTCCTGCTGTTCGGCTACGTGATCCTGATCGGGCCGGTCAACTACCTGGTCCTGCGGCGGCTCGACCGCCGCGAGTGGGCATGGGTGACGATGCCCGTGCTGGTGGTCGGCTTCGCGGTCGGTGCGTACGCCTTCGGATCCGCGTTGCGTGGCAGCAGCGTGATCGTCAACGAGGTGGCGATCGTCCGGGGTGCGCCGGACGCCACCGAAGGCAGCGCGCAGGTCTACCTGGGCGTGTTCTCCCCGGCGCGCGGGACGTACCAGGTCGCGGTCCCCGCCGGAGCCCTCCTGTCGTCACCGATCGGCGGTGACGTCTTCAGCGGTCAGGGCGCGTCCCTGGACGTCGTCCAGGGCACCCCATCGCGGGTCCGCGACCTCGCGGTGGGCTTCGGGTCGCTGCGGACGATCCGCGCCGAGACGCAGGTCTCCGCACCGAAGATCCACGCAGAGCTTGGCCTCGTCGACAGCACGCTCACGGGCACCGTCCGGAACGACGGGACGACCACGCTGGAGCGTCCTGCCGTCGTGCTCGGCGGCAACGTGAAGGTGCTCAAGGACCTCGCGCCGGGCGAGGCGGTCCAGGTCAACCTTCCGGTCGCGAACACCGGGTTCGGCCAGTCGCTCTCCGATCAGGTCTTCGGCCAGGTGTTCTTCGACGGCTCGGTCGCGTCGTCGGAGACGACGCGGCGCAACCAGACCAGGCATCTCGTGCTGGACCAGCTCACGAACAACCAGCAGCTCGGGACGTTCGGCCGGCTCGCGGCGGACGGTCCGGTGGTCCTCGCGTGGGGCGACGACCCGGTGCTCGACGTCACGGTCGAGGGCCAGGCATCTGCCCGGGTGGCCAACGTCCTCTACTACGTCCCGGTGACGATGGGCGTCCGCGGAACCGTCGACTTCGCGGGCGATCTCCTGAACACCTCGGTCGTCGCGGCCGACGCGAGCTTCTTCACGAAGGACCCCACGATGTTCGGGTTCGGCCGCGGCTCGGCGACGGTCTCGTACCGGCCGATTCCGTTCCAGGGAACCCTGTCCGTGACCCACGTGCGGCTGTCGTTCGGCTCCGGACCCGACGTCGGAGTGAGCGGCGGCGGGATCGTCGTCCAGCCGATCCCGCCCGTCTGCGCGCCGGCGAAGCCGAGCAACGGCGCTCCGGCCGGGTGCCCGAGCGCGGCGCCCGACGCCCCGGCGGATTCCCTTCCCGACGTCGAGGTCTTCGACCGGACGGGAGCCGGCTCCTGGCATCGTCTGCCACATCCGGTTCAGGGCCAGACGTACGATCTCGCCGATCCGGGTCGCTACGTCGATCCGGCGACCGGGACCTTCCTCGTGCGGTACGTCAACGACAGCCAGGACCAGGTCGGCTTCTTCGTCTCGGTCGCGATCGAAGGGACGGTCCGATGACCGACATCGTCCTGACCCGCGGTCTCGTCAAGCGCTATCCGGGAACCGTCGCCGTTGCGGGCCTCGACCTCACGGTCGGCGACGGCGAGATCTTCGGTCTCGTCGGTCCGAACGGTGCGGGCAAGACGACGACGCTCCGGATCCTCGCGACGCTTCTCGCCCCGACCGCCGGTCATGCCGAGGTCGCCGGGATCGACGTCCGCCGGAACCCCGACGCGGCCCGTCGCGTGCTCGGATTCATGCCCGACGTCTTCGGCGTCTACGACGATATGAAGGTCTGGGAGTACCTCGACTTCTTCGCCCGCTGCTACGGGATCCCGGCCTCGCGACGCCGCCGGATGATCGGCGACCTGCTGGACCTCGTCGACCTTGGCGACAAGCGGGACGCCTACGTTCAGAGCCTCTCGCGCGGGATGCAGCAGCGGCTCTGCCTCGCCCACACCCTCGTCCACGATCCGCAGGTCCTGCTGCTCGACGAGCCGGCCTCCGGCCTGGACCC
>JBPYEM010000195.1:0-5468 GCA_051985205.1 Candidatus Limnocylindrales bacterium
ATGCGGGTGTCGTCGCGGACCTCGTCGGCGACAACGTCGGCGACTGCGCCGGCCGTGGCGCGGACCTGTTCGAGAGCACCGCTGCCGAGAACATCGGCGCGATGATCCTCGGCGTCGGTGTGTACGCCGTCGCCCAGGCCGCCGGCTGGCCGAACCCCCAGGCCTGGATCTTCTTCCCGCTCGTCGTCCGGGCGATGGGCCTCCTCTCGACGATCGTCGCGATCTTCTTCGTCCGCGGTCGCGAGGACGAGGACCCGATGAACATGCTCAACCGCGGCTACTGGGTGACGACGATCCTGTCCGTGGTCGGGCTCGGCGTGACGACGGCCGTGATGATGAACACGAACGGAACGGCGGGTCAGGACGGCCTGCCGACGTGGGTCTACTGCTTCGGCTGCGGCGTCGTCGGGCTCGCGACCAGCGTCGCGTTCGTCTACATCACGCAGTACTACACGGCGGGCTCGTACCGGCCGGTCCGCGAGATCGCGGAGGCGTCCCGAACCGGCCCCGCGACGAACATCATCAGCGGCACGGCCGTCGGCTTCGAGACGACGTTCGCGACAGCCGTCACGATCGCGATCGCCCTGCTGCTCAGCCACTTCCTCGGGGCGCGGGCCGGCCTGATCAGCGCCGACGGCAACAACGTCGGCGGCATCTTCGGCACCGCCGTCGCGACGATGGGGATGCTGATGACGACGGCCTACATCCTCGCGATGGACACGTTCGGGCCGATCACGGACAACGCCGGTGGCGTTGCCGAGTTCAGCCGGGCGGAGGCGGGCGCTCGCGAGATCACGGACCGCCTCGACGCCGTCGGCAACACGACGAAGGCCCTCACGAAGGGCTACGCGATCGCGTCTGCGTCGCTCGCCGCGTTCCTCCTCTTCTCCGCCTACATCGACAAGGTCAACCTGATCCTCACCCGCCAGGGCAAGCCGGTCCTCGAAGCCGTCAACCTCGCCGACGTCGGCGTCTTCGTCGCGGCGCTGATCGGGGCGATGCTCGCCTACTTCTTCAGCTCGCTCGCGATCCGGGCGGTCGGCAAGACCGCTCAATCGATCATCGTCGAGGTCCGTCGCCAGTTCCGGGAGATGCCCGGGATCATGGATTACACGCAGCGGCCGGACTACGCCCGCGTGGTCGACATCACGACCCGCGCTGCGCTGCGCGAGATGATCGGACCGGGCCTCGTCGCCGTCGCGACGCCCGTGATCGTCGGGATCCTGCTCGGCTATCAGGCGGTCGCCGGGCTCCTCATGGTCGGCACGATCGCCGGCGTCCTGCTCGCGACCGTCCTGAACAACGGTGGCGGCGCGTGGGACAACGCCAAGAAGTACATCGAGTCCGGGCACCTGCTCGAGGCGGACGGCAAGGTCATCGGCAAGAAGACCGAGGCCCACGCGGCCGCGGTCGTCGGCGACACCGTCGGCGACCCGTTCAAGGACACCGCCGGCCCGTCGCTCCACGTGCTCGTCAAGCTCCTCGCGACGATCACGCTCGTCCTCGCACCGCTGTTCATCCGATAGCCGCGGCCCGGCAGCTCGGCGCGGACCGGTCCTGACGCCAGCCGATGGATCCGCTCCTCGCCGCGCTGATCATGGGGATCACCCAGGGTCTGACGGAGTTCCTGCCCGTGAGCTCCAGCGGTCACCTGATCCTCGTGCCGTGGCTGCTCGGGATCCGGGACCCGTTCATCACGTCGCTGGCGTTCAGCGTCATCCTCCACATCGGGACGCTGATCGCGCTCCTGATCTATTTCGCCGGTGACTGGCTCCGCCTCGTTCCCGCGTTCTTCGGGGCCGTTCGCGACCGATCCGCCGCGACGGACGACCGGCGACTGGCCGTCCTGATCGCCATCGCGACGGTGCCGGCGCTCGTCGTCGGGTTCCTGCTGCGCGACCTCGAGGACGTGATCCGGGAGCAGATCGGGCTGGTCGCGGTGATGCTCGTCGTGGGCGGCGTCGTCCTCTTCATCGCCGAGCGGTCGGGCACGCGCCGGCTCCTCGCGGTCGATCTCACGCCGCTGAAGGCCTTTGCGATCGGTGCCGCCCAGGCGCTGGCCCTGATTCCCGGGATCAGCCGGTCGGGGATCTCGATCTCCGCCGGCCTCTTCGCCGGCCTTCGGCGCGAGGAGGCGGCGCGCTACAGCTTCCTGCTCGCGACGCCGGTCACGGCGGCCGCAGCGGCGTACGAGGTGCTACAAGTCGTCCGCGGAGGGGTGGCCGGGGTCGAGGTGGCGCCGCTCGCCGTGGGGCTCGTCGCGTCGTTCGCGTTCGGGGTGATCGCGATCTCCGGCCTGCTGCGCTTCCTGAGAACGCGGTCAACCGACGTCTTCGTCGCGTACCGCATCGTCTTCGCGGCGTTCGTGTTCGTCGTCTGGTCGCTGATGCTCCGCTGAGGCGGCGCATCCGATCGACCGGACCGACACATCCCTTCGACCCCGCGGCTCGCGCTACTCTCGGCTCGTGGACGTGATGAAGCAGCTGCGGCACCGGGCCATCCGCGACGTCGTCGCCGCGCGTCCGATCCGGACGCAGCAGGAGCTTGCCGCGGCGCTCCGCGATCGTGGCTTCAGCACGACCCAGGCCACGATGTCACGCGACGTGGCGGAGCTCGGGCTCGTCAAGGCGCCGCGCGACGGAACACAGGCCTATGCGCTGCCGACGCGTCTCGTCGAGGCCGACACGTCCGGCGAGGACCGCCTGCGCATCCTCTTCCGGCAGCTCCCGATCGAGATCCGCGAGGCGGGACTGCTCCTCGTCGTGAAGACACTGCCGGGCTCCGCCCATCCCATCGCCGCCGCTCTCGACCGAGCCAGATGGCCCGAAGTCGCCGGATCGATCGCGGGCGACGACACCGTCTTCGTCGCCTGCCCGGATCACCCCGCCCTGAAGCGCGTCCGGACGAGGCTGGAGGGTCTGTCGGGATAGGTGACACGCGCGAGCGGCGGGGCGGCACGACGCGTTTTGACACTCCTGACGCCTCGCGCTACCCTGTCGGCCGGTCGAACTTCAGGCCCGCCGACGAGGCGCGGAGCCTGGAGTTCTTTCCTTTATCTGAACCCTGCCGACGGTGGCGCGAGGGCCCTACCGAGGACTCGTTCCGTCCCGTCCCACGCCTGTGAGGGCGCCCACCCGATGAACACGAAGCCCACGTATCTCTCGAAGGATGGCCTCGACAAGCTCCGCCTGGAGCTCGAGGACATGCTCAGCGTCAAGCGTCCCGAAGTCGCGCAGAGGATCCACGACGCCAAGGAGCACGGCGACCTCTCGGAGAACGCCGAGTATGAGGACGCGAAGAACGAGCAGGCGTTCGTCGAGGGCCGGATCCAGACGCTCCAGGCGCTGATCAAGAACGCGACGATCATCGACGAGAATCACTCCACGGACCACGTCCAGATCGGCTCGACGGTCACCGTCGACAGCACGGACGGCGAGGAATCGTTCACGATCGTGGGCTCCGCGGAGGCGAAGCCGACCGAGGGCCGGATCAGCAACGAGAGCCCGGTGGGCCGGGCGCTCCTCGGCAAGAAGAAGGGCGAGAAGGTCGTCGTGAAGGTGCCCGCAGGCGACTTCACCTACAAGATCGTCTCCATCAGCTAGGGACGCGCCGCCCACCCGGCCCCGGACGGCCCGGCGGCGCCGGAGGGTTCGACCATCGTGGACTGGGCGGATGAGCTGGCGGCTTCGGTCAGCGGGCCGCAGGTCATCAACGACAGCAAGACGCCGTCGGGAACGGTGCATGTCGGCAGCCTGCGCGGCCCCGTCATCCTCGACGTGATCGTTCGGGCGCTCCGTGCCCGCGGCCTCCAGACGACCTATCTCTACGGCGTCGACGATCTCGACCCCATGGACGCCCAGGCGCTGCTCACGCCCGATGCCGTCGAGCGGGAGATGGGTCGCCCGCTCGCCCACATCCCGGACCAGGTCGACGACGGCCACGTCTCGTATGCCCGCCACCACGCGCAGACCTTCATCGACCTGTTCGACGGCCTCGGCATCCGGCCGGACCGCTACTACTGGATGAGCGAGATCTACCCGACCGGACAGGTCGATCCGTTCATCCGGACGGCGCTCGACCGAGCCGCCGACGTCCGTTCGATCTACCGCCGCGTCGCGAACGTCCAGCATCCCGACACGTGGCATCCGGTCAGCGTGATCTGCGAGGTCTGCGGGAAGGTCGGCACGACGATCGTGACGAAGTGGGACGGCGAGCGCGTCTTCTACGAATGCCGACCGAACCTCGTCACCTGGGCCCACGGCTGCGGCAATTCGGGATGGGTCTCGCCGTTCGGTGGACGCGCCAAGCTGCCCTGGAATCTCGAGTGGGCGGCCCAGTGGTCCCTGTTCGGCGTCACGATCGAGCCCTGCGGCAAGGACCTCTCGACGGCCGGCGGATCGCGTGACCGGAGTGACGCGATCGCCCGCGAGATCTTCGAGCGGGAGCCGCCGCTCAACGTGCCGTACGAGTTCGTGAACATCGGCGGCAAGAAGATGTCGACGTCCAAGGGTCGCGGCGCGGCCGCGCACGAGATCGCCGATGTCATCCCGCCGGAGCAGCTCCGCTTCTTCTTCCTCCGCCCGCGGCCGAACCACGCGGTCGATTTCGATCCGGTCGGCACGGACGCCGTCCCCCGGCTCTTCGACGAGTTCGACAAGGTCGCCGATGCAACGGCCGGGAAGGAGGTCCGCGGCGAGCTGCCGCCGGGCTACCAGTCGATCTTCCGGTACTCGCTGCTCGATCCGGACGCCGACGTCGCAGGCGAGGCGATGGCGTTCCGGCCGGCCTTCGGCCACCTCGCCCTCCTCGCCCAGGTCCCGAATGTCGACGTCGACGAGCGGGTCGAGGCCGAGAAGGGTGATCCATTGACCCCCGAAGAGCACCGAATCCTCGACGAGCGTCTCCGGGCCGCCCGGCGATGGCTCGACGGGTACGCGCCGGATCGGGCGATCGTCGCGGTCCAGGCCGACGTCCCCGTCGCGGCGCTTGCCGGGTTGGACGACGACCAGCGGGCGTACCTGGGTCGTCTGGCGGCAGGTGCGAAGGACCCGGCATCGGCCCCATCGAGCGGCGAAGCCTGGCAGGACCTGATCTTCCGAGTGGCCGCCGATGTCGGGCTCCCGAACGGACGGGCGTTCGCCGCCTTGTACGCCGCGTTCCTGGGCCGGTCGAACGGACCGCGAGCCGGCTGGTTGCTCGCTTCGTTGGACCCGGCGTTCGTCGTCGAGCGGCTGCGAACCGCAGGTGGCCAGGCCGTGGAGGTGGCATGAGCGTCGGGCTTCAGCGGCTTCGGGATGACGCCGAGGCTGTCCGGAAGGGCGCGATCGACAAGGGCGAGGATCCGGCGATCATCGATCAGGTCATCAGCCTCGACGCCCGTCGTCGAGAGCTGCTCGGGGAGGGCGACGCCCGGAAGGCAGAGAGAAACGCTGCCAGCAAGAAGGTCGGGGGAGCGATCAAGGGCGGGG
>JBPYEM010000196.1:0-5316 GCA_051985205.1 Candidatus Limnocylindrales bacterium
GAAGTCGAGGCTGAGCGTTCGGGGGATGCCGGCCGGACGGCGGTGGCGAGGAGGAAGAAGCGGCCCGTCGACCGGACGTCGACGTCGGCGAAGCCCGCGCCGACCAGCGCAGCGGCCAGCTCGTCCGGCGTCCGATGGACCTTCACGACCGTGAACGTGCGGCCGTCGGCAAGTCGGCGCACGGACCGGTCGTCCGCCGGCGGGGCGTGATCGGCCGCCCCGGACTGCGGATCCGGCAGCGAGTCGATCAGCGCGACGCGCCCGCCCGGCGCCAGCCAGCGGCGCGCGAGATCGAGGAACTCGGCGGTCCGGCCGCGCTCGACGTGGCTGAGCCAGAAGCCGGCGAAGAGCCCGCCCGCCGGGTCGCCCTCGGGCGCGACCCAGGCATCGCGAACGTGGAGATGCGCCCGCAAGCCGTGGGCGAGGAGCCGCTCGCGGGCACGTTCCAGCGGCGCCGGCGCGGCGTCGAACATCCACAGCTCGCCCTTGGACGCGAGGAGGGGCGACCACCAGCCCGTGCCGGCGGCGATCTCGACGAGCCGGCCGGCGGGGAATGTCAGCCCGTCGAGCCAGCCCCCGGCCGCGTCCAGCTCGGCACTCCAGGCGGCATCGTGGATGGGCCCGTGGGCGTAGCGGCCGCGGCGGAAATACCAGTCGTCGTACTCCGCTGCGCGGGCCTCGTAGTAGTCGACCATCTCCCGATCGATGGCGGCGTCGCGCACTGCCGCGTCATGGTCGCCCGCCGGGGGCGCGACGGCGGCGACGCCCTCGACGCCCTCGACGCCGGCGACACTCGCGGGCTCGACATGGGCGTCCGGAGGGGGCGCGACTCCCGGTTCACCGCCCTCGGCTGCGGCGCGGGCTGCCGACCGTGCGTCGAGCGCCGACCGCAGCCGGAACCGCAGAAAGGCGTTGTCGCCGGCCTTGCCGAGACAGTCGGGACAGAGCTGGGCGTAGCCTTCGAGGTCATCGGGCGACCGGACCGTCCACGACCGCCCGCACCAGAGGCAGGCAAAGGTCGACCGGGGTGACGTCCCCGCGTTCGCCGTTTCGCCGCCGGATCCCGCTTGCCTCTCCCGGGCCGGCATGTCAGGCGATCGGGGTCCAGCCGGTCGCCGGTGAGAGGTCGCGGAAGGCGTCCGGGTCGAAGATCTCCGCGAGCATCTCGATCCCGTCGACGACCCGCGGACCGGGTCGCGAGAAGTACGACGAGCCGTCGAGGGCGATCAGGTTGCCGCTGCTGATCGCGGCCAGGTCGTCGATCCAGTCCGGCCGTGGCGTCGCGTGCCATTCGGCCACGGTCTCGCGGAGGTGGTAGCCGCACGGCATGGCCAGGAGGAGATCCGGATCGACCTCCGCGACGGCACCCCACGTGGTCTCGTACGCCGGCCCGCCGTCCTGTCCGAGGAGATCCCAGCCACCCGCGCGACGGATCTGGTCCGGGACCCAGTGGCCCACCGCGAACGGCGGGTCGAGCCATTCGAGACCGACGACCCGCGGCCCGACGAAGCCGTGGTCGCGTCGCTCCTGGACCGTCGTCTCGATCGCGCGCAGCCGCTCGCGGAGACTCCCCACGAGCTCGACCGCCGCATCTTCGGCGTCGGTCATCGCGCCCACCGTCGAGATCGTGTTGAGGATGCCTTCGACGGTCGTCGGTTCGAGCGAGACGACCGTGGAACCCAGGTCCAGCGCGCGGACGACGTCGTTCACCTGCCGGTAGCCGACGGCGCAGACGGTGCAGAGCTCCTGGGTCAGGATCAGGTCGGCGTCGGCCGCCTCGAGCGCGTCCTCATCGAGCTGGTAGATCGCGGAGCCGCCGTGGACCGCGTCGCCCACCAGCTGATGGATCTCGCGGCCGGATGCTCCGTCGACGTTCAGGGCGTTCCGCGTCATCACCGGCACCCGGCCAACCTCCGGCGGCCAGTCGCACTCGTGGGTGACGCCGACCAGCTCGTCGCCGAGCCCGAGGGCACAGACGATCTCGGTGGCGGAAGGAAGCAGCGAGACGATGCGCAAACCTCAGGCGGCTGGCTCGCGGGAGCCTCGCCTCCGCCGCCGATGGGCGAAAGCCGGCGATCCGCGGAGCGTGGCGCCGCTCCTTTCTACGCCGATGGCTTGAGGGCGTCGACCTCGGCGCGGGCTGCGGCCTTGTCCGTGTACCAGGTCGCGTCGATCTTCGTGTAGTTCGCCCACTCCGCCGGCAGGGATTCCTCGGGGAAGATCGCGTTCACCGGGCATTCCGGCTCGCAGGCGCCGCAGTCGATGCATTCGTTCGGATCGATGAAGAGCTTCCGGTCCGTGCCTTCCTCGTAGTGGATGCAATCGACCGGGCAGACCGAGACGCATGAGATGTCGAGGACATCGATGCAGGGCTCGGCGATCACATAGGCCATGGGGTTCGTCTCTCCTCGACCCGACGGAACGAGCTCGGTGCGCGCCGCTCTCGCGGGCGACGGGCCCGAATCCTACACCGCACTCCATGCGCGGGAACCGTTCGCGCCCTCGCGACCGACGCGCTCCCTCAGCGGCCGACAGGAGCTCCCGAGCGGGTCAGGCTCGCCCGCGATGGGCCGGGAAGAGACGTTGGTCCGCATCGGTTCAGGGGCCGGGCGCGACCGACGGCTCGGGCGGTGTGCCGGACGGCGGTTCGCCGGCGACGATGACCCGCGCGCGCATGCCCTTCTGCCAGTGGCTGGGGATGTGGCAGCCGAGCAGGAGGCGATCGACGTCTGCCGCCGACGTCGGGACCTGCCAGATGACGTCGGCGCGCTGACCCGACGCGACGACGAGCCGGATGCCGGCAACGTCGGGTGGGACGCTGACGACCGGCGTCGGGCCGGGCGGCGCGTTGATCGTGGCGAGCTCGGCCGCTTCCCAGGCGTCCTGCACCGCGAGGTCGCCGATCACGAGCTCGTGGATCTCGAGCCCGCCGTTCACGACGTGGAGGAGGACGGTCTCGCCCGGAACGACGTCGACCGGGTCGGGCAGGAAGATCCAGTCCTTCATCACGATGTTGACCTCGCGCGGCGAGGTCGACGATCCGGGAACGATCGGCGGAGTCGCCGGCGCCGCCCCGGCATCGCAGGCCGCCAGTCCCACCGCGAAGACCGCCGCGGCGACCGCCAGCGCGAGCGTCGCCGGACGCCGGATGAAGGGGATCACCGGCGGAGTCTAGGACGGAGTCCCGTTCGTCCCATGCGACGAGCGCCCGAACCGTCTTGACTTTGGCCGGGCGTCCCCGCCACAGTGCGGCATCGCTCGTCAGGGGAGCGAGCGACGACGGCGCCGGCCGTCGACCGTCGCGCCGCTGCCGCACCACCGGCCGACCACGACCACGAGGACCTGCTTGGCTCTGAGCTCGACCGCACCCGCGACCGATGCCCGTCCGGCTTCCGCGGAGCGAGCGGGTGGGCCGCCCGCGACGGAGGCGGTCCCCGCGGTCCGCCTCGAGGGGATCACGAAGGTGTTCGGCAGCGATGCCGCCGGCCGTCGCGTCGCCGCCTCGATCGAGGCCGCGACCGGGGTCGCCTCCCTCGTGGCGGTGGACCACGTCGACCTCGACGTCCGCGACGGCGAGTTCTTCTCGATGCTGGGACCGTCGGGGTCGGGCAAGACGACGACGCTGCGGATGATCGCCGGCTTCGAGCTGCCGACCGAGGGCCGGATCCTCCTCCACGGGGTCGACGTCTCGCAGCAACCCCCGTTCGAGCGCGACGTCAACACCGTGTTCCAGGACTATGCGCTGTTCCCTCACATGACGGTCGGCGACAACGTCGGCTACGGCCTCGTCGTGCGGAAGGTGGCAAAGGCGGACCGCTTGCGGCGCGTGGGCGAGGCCCTCGAGATGGTCCGGCTCGATGGCTACGAGAAGCGACGGCCGGGTCAGCTCTCCGGCGGACAGCGGCAACGCGTCGCGCTCGCGCGCGCGCTCGTGAATCGGCCGCGAGTCCTGCTGCTCGACGAGCCGCTGGGCGCCCTCGACCTGAAGCTCCGCGAGGAGATGCAGATCGAGCTGAAGGCGATCCAGCAGCAGGTCGGGATCACGTTCATCTACGTCACCCACGACCAGGAAGAGGCGTTGACGATGAGCGACCGGCTGGCGGTCTTCAACCGCGGCCGGATCGAGCAGGTCGGCGCACCCGCGGACGTCTACGAGCGCCCGTCGACGGCGTTCGTCGCCGGATTCGTCGGAACGTCGAACCTCCTGTCCGGGGACGTCGCCCGGGCGGTCGTCGGCGAGGCGGGGACGTTCACCGTGCGCCCCGAGAAGATCCGCCTCGCCGAGCCCGCCGATCCGGTCGGCGCCGACGAGTCGTCCGCGCTGGGTCACATCCGCAGCGTGGTGTACCTGGGACCCGATACCCGGTTTCTGGTCGCCCTCGACGCCGGCGCGGACCTCGTCGTCACCCGCCAGAACCTGACCACCTCGTCGATGGACGCGCTCGATCAGGAGGGCCGCCCGGTCCGGCTGATCTGGCGACGGCAATACAACTACCGGGTCGCGGACTCGGGATCGTGAGGAGGGGCCCGAGCGGTCGGGCCGAGAGGAGGAGAGATGCAACAGCGAAGGTGGTGGACCGCGCTCGCCGCGGTGGCGATCGTGGTCTCCGCGTGCTCGAGCGGAAGCTCGTCGTCCCCGAGCTCGCCCGCGGCGAGCTCGCCCGCGGCGAGCACGCCCGCCGCGAGCGCGGGCGCCGCGTCGACGGCCCCCAGCATCGCGGCAAGCGCGGCCGCACCGAGCGTCAACCTGCCGACGGCAGTCGGCCCCGGCGAGGGTCAGCTGAACCTCGTCGCGTGGGCCGGGTACGTCGTGGGCGGGACCGGCGGCGAGCAGGTCCAGGGCTACGACTGGGTCACGCCGTTCGAGCAGGCCTCCGGCTGCAAGGTCAACGTCAAGGTCGGCCTGGACTCGGCGAACATGGTCCAGCTGATGAAGACCGGCCAGTACGACGGCGTCTCGGCGTCGGGCGACGCGACGCTTCGCCTGATCGCGGGCGGCGACGTGGCGCCGGTCAACTTCGACCTGATCCCGAACTACAAGGACGTCTTCAGCGGGTTGAAGAACCAGCCGTACAACACGGTCAACGGGGTCGGCTACGGCGTCCCGCACGGTCGCGGGGCCAACGTCCTGATGTACGACCCGGCAGTCGTCACGACCAAGCCGGACAGCTGGAGCCTCGTGTTCGATGCGAACTCGCCTTACAAGGGCAAGGTCACCGCGTACAACTACGCGATCTACGTCGCAGACGCCGCGCTCTACCTGATGGCGACCAAGCCCGAGCTCGGGATCAAGAACCCGTACGCCCTCGACCAGAC
>JBPYEM010000197.1:0-4418 GCA_051985205.1 Candidatus Limnocylindrales bacterium
ACCGGCACCGGCACGTCCGCAGCGGCTCGTCCGCCGCGGCTCGTCGGCCGCGGCTCGTCCGCCGCGGCTCGTCCGCAGCGGCTCGTCCGGCAGCGGCTCGCCGCGCCGGCTCGTCCGCAGCGTCTCGTCCGGCAGGCCCGATGCCGCTGCTCGCGCGGCACCGGCGACGCCGCTGCTCGCCCGACACCAGCGACGCCAGAGGACCGCAGCCGCCATTCCGCCGCGCATCCCGTGACCTACGTCATTCGGCCGATGCGAACCGGCCGGACGGACGATGCCCGCCCCGACCCCTGCCCGCAGCATGGCCTGGGATCGCCCGACGTCCGGGCGGCCCGGTCGTCCTGGCACCTGGGAGCATCACCCTTGAGCTTCTCTGCGGCACGGACCTGGCCGGTTGGCGAGAGACGGATCGATCGCATCGATCGAGCCGGGACGCGTACGCCGGCGGCCGGGCCGACCCCCGCCTCGGACGCCGGCGCGCTCCACCGCGGTTCGCTCCGGTTCGTGGATCGCGAGCTCGAGGGGCGCTATCAGCGCGTGGCGGGCGCGGAAGGCCGGAGCGGGTTCCGGACCACGACCGGCTCCGCGGCGATCCTCTGGTTCATTGCCGGGGCGGTGATCCCGGCCGGCACGCCGATCCCGCTGTCGCTCGCCGTGCCCCTGTGCCTCGCGATGGCCCTGCTGAACGAGGCCGCCCTCCTGTCCTCCGATTGGGCGAGGACCCTCGACCGGCAGCACGCGATCGTTGCCCTGCTGACCTCGGTGAACGGCCTGGTGGTGTTGTGGCTGGCGTCGACCGGGCGGGTCCTGCCCGGCTACGGAATCAGCGCCGTGATGCTGCTCTTCGCCTTCGGGTTCGTGTCCAGGACGGGCTTCGTCTTTGCGGCCTTCCGATCCATCGTCGTCGCGGCGGGCTTCGCGACCTTCGCCATCACCTATGCCGGTCCGGGGCGACTGATCATCGATGCCTTCATCTTCGCGGCGGCGACGATCGGGATGCTCATCGCGCTGCGGATGCTCGAGCGGTCACGACGACGCGTCTTCTCCCAGGAGATCGTGATCACGACGCAGGCAGCCGCACTCCAGCTCGAGAAGGGACGTGCCGATGCGCTGCTGCTGAACATGCTTCCGGCATCGATCTCCAGGCGCCTGCTCGACGGCGAGCGGACGATCGCCGACGAGTACCCATCCGTCACCGTGCTCTTCGCCGATATCGTCGGGTTCACGCCGCTCGCCGCGCGACTCCACGCCGATGAGGTGGTCGGCCTGCTCGATCGGCTCTTCTCCCGGTTCGACGAGCTCGTGGCCGAGCGAGGTCTGGAGAAGATCAAGACGATCGGCGACGCGTACATGGTCGCGGGCGGCCTGTCCGAGGCGGCCGATGACCACGCGGCGCGGGTGGTCGATCTCGGGCTCGCGATGATCGCGGCCGCGAGGGATGCCGGCGATGGCGTCACCGACCTGCGGCTGCGGATCGGCATCAACTCCGGCCCCGTAGTCGGCGGCGTCATCGGCCATCGCAAGGTCGCGTTCGATATCTGGGGCGACACGGTCAACGTGGCCAGCCGCCTGGAGTCACAGGGGTTCGCGGACGTGATCCACGTCAGCGATGCGACCTGGCAGCTCGTACGCGACCGGTTCGACGGCGTCTCCCGCGGCTGGACGAACCTGCGGGGCCACGGGCCGGTCGAGACGTTCTCCATCCTCGGCATCCGCGACGAGGCCGCGACGAGCCAGGCGGTCTAGCGCGCCTCGCGCTCCCCGGCGAGTCGTTCCGCGAGCTGGGTCTCCCGGAGGCGGATCGCCGCCCGCTCCGCGTCGAGCCGGCGATCCGTCGCCGCCTCGACGGCCTGCTCGTGGCGCATCCAACCGGCGAGGATCAGCGCCATCGACGTCAGGAACAGGACGTCGCCGCAGATCCACATCACGGCACCGGCGATGCCCTGGTCGACCAGCGCCGACGGCCCCCACGGGCGGACGAGCGTCGCGTAATGGTGGTAGAGGACGTCGGTCGCGTTGAGGATCGTGACCGCAAGGAACGTGTTCTGGGGCATCTGGAGGAAGACGTACATCGCCCGGACGGGGTGCGGCATGCGCCACGGGCTCGGATCGAGTCCGACGGCGGGCCACCAGAACAGGAGCCCGGCGACCAGGTAGAGGGCGTGCTCGACATCGTGGACGACGGGGTTCTCGAGCGAGGCGTCGAACAGCGGCGAGAAGTGGCTGCCCCACATGACGGCCGCGAAGACGATCCAGGCGACCACGGGGAAGCTGATGACCCGCATCGCGCGCGAGTGGAGGATCGGCAGGATGACCCGGTGGCGGACGTCCGGCGTCGCGACCCGCAAGAGCAGCGTGATCGGCGCGGACAGGGCGATCAGGGGCGCGGCCACCAGCGTCAGCAGCAGGTGCTGGACCATGTGGACCGAGAAGAGGCTGGTGTCGTAGGTGTCGATGCCCGACATCAGCGCGATCACGATGGCCGCGAGCCCGCCGAGGAACGCGATCGTTCGGCGCCGCGGCACCGGGTTCGATGGATGCGCGCGGTTGACGCGACCGACGAGCCGGCGCCACGCGACGACCCCGGCGATCAGGGGCAGCAGGACGGCCGGCTCGATCGACCAGCCGAAGACGAGGTTGATCGGGTCGGGCGGGACCGGCGGGACGGGTCCATGGGCGAGCGCCGTTCCGGCAACCGCCGCGGCCGCAGCCGGCCCAACCGATACGGCGACGAGGACGGACCGACGCATGCCGGCATCGTCCCACGATCCCGCTCGGCGAGACGCGACCGCATCGTGACTGCGTTCGTCGCGCCGGGGCGAGGCTGGCCAGCGGCACGCGAGCATCCGAGCGAGCGACTGCGTTCGTCGCGCCGGGGCGTTCAGGGCAAGGCGGAGCCGAGCACCGGAGCGAGCAGGCTTGAGGGCCTGTGAGCGAGGAGCGGAGGGTCCAACGCCGCCATGGACGCTCCGCCGCGACAGCCGTTGCCTGAGGCTATGATTGCCAGGCGGCCCGCAAGGGCCGACTCCGATCTCCACCCCGGCGCCGGCAACCCGCGGAGAGCGTGTGCCGGTCCGAGCCTGAGGACCGTTGATGTCGACCGCCCCCGGCAGCAGGCCATCGTCGCTCGCGATCGTCGGCTGGCTCGTCCTCGCCGTCATCGCCGTCGCCGTCGCCGTGCTGGTGGTCCTCAACGCCGGCCCGATCTGGAACAGCTTCTTCCCGCCCGAGGCGAAGAGCGTCGAGGGCCAGGAGATCCGGAACCTCTACGACATCGTCTTCGGCATCGCCGTCGTGATCTTCGTCGTCGTCGAGGGCCTGATCGTGTGGTCCGTCATCCGCTACCGGCGCAAGCCCGGCGACGACGAGCTGCCGCCCCAGACCCACGGCAACAACCTCGCCGAGATCACGTGGACGCTGATCCCCACCGCGATCGTGATCTTCCTGTTCTTCATCTCCTGGTCGACGCTGAACAGCGTCGAGGCGACCAGCAGCCAGCCGGACCTGAAGGTCCGGGCCGTCGCCGGCCAGTTCCAGTGGTCGTTCGACTATCTACCGGCGGACGCCCAGTACGACACGAAGCCGCTCTTCACGATCACCGCTCCGGAGGGCCCCGATGGCGGCCTGACCCTCCCGGCCGGCAAGACGACCCATCTCTTCCTGAAGAGCCCGGACGTGATCCACGCGTTCTACGTCCCGCAGTTCCTCTTCAAGCGCGACGTCGTCCCGGGCGTGACGAACCAGTTCGACCTCCAGATTCCGGCGACCGACGCCGGGCAGACCTATCGAGGCCAGTGCGCGGAGCTCTGCGGCATCGGCCACCGGATCATGGTCTTCGAGGTCCACGCCCTCGCTCCGGCGGACTTCGACGCCTGGATGCAGAAGCAGGTCGCGACCGCGAATGCGACACCGCCACCGGCTCCGTCCGGCGCTGCGGCCGGCCCCACGATCCCGCTCGTTGCGAAGGGCGTGAAGTTCGACCAGTCCGCGCTCACCGCTCCGTCCGGCGGCTTCACCATCCATTACGACAACGAGGACGCCGGCACGCCCCATGACTTCGTCATCCTCGACAGCGCGGGAACGAAGGTCTACGGGAGCAAGACCGTCACCGGCGTCGCCCAGGCGGACTTCGCGGTTCCGAAGATCCCGGCCGGGACCTACAAGTTCGAGTGCTCCATCCACCCGACCCTGATGTTCGGCACGCTCACGGTCCAGTAAGGGAACATCGATGGCGACCACGACCCTCACGCCCGCCGCCACCTCCTACCGGAGCGGTCTGTACGAGTGGGTGACGACGACCGATCACAAGAAGATCGGGATCCTGTACATCGTCAACTCGTTCATCTTCTTCTTCATCGGCGGAATCCTCGCCCTTGGCGTCCGATCCGAGCTGGCCCAGCCAGGCCTCCAGATCGTCG
>JBPYEM010000198.1:0-5239 GCA_051985205.1 Candidatus Limnocylindrales bacterium
ACGTATTGGAGCCGCTGGCCCGGGACGTGGGTCCATGGCGACTGGGCGATCGTCGACGACGACGGGTACTGGGCGATCCGAGGCCGCTCCGACGACACGCTCAAGGTCGCCGGCAAGCGAGTCGGTCCGGCGGAGGTCGAAGCGGCCGCGACCGCCCACCCGGCCGTCGTCGAAGCGGCCGCGATCGGCGTCCCGCATGCGGTCAAGGGGGAGTCGATCGTGGTCGTCTGCACGGTCCGGGCCGGAGAGATGGCCGACGAGGACCTGCGGCGAGCGATCGCCGCCCGCGTCGTGGACGACCTCGGCAAGACGCTCCGGCCGGAAGCCGTCGCGATCGTTCCGGCGCTGCCCAAGACGCGCTCGGGCAAGATCATGCGACGAGTCGTGCGGGCGGCGTGGCTGGGTCTCGATCCCGGCGACCTGTCCGCACTGGACGACCCGTCGACGATCGAGGCGATCCGGCTAGCCGGCCCCGTGGGCGGAGGCTGAGGCCATGAGCGTCGCGCTCGAGAAGGACGTCGTCACCTGGGATGCGCTCGAGGCGATGGTCGCGGACCTGGCCGAGCGGATCGGCACGGACTACGAGGTGCTGCTCGCGATCACCCGCGGCGGGCTCGTGCCGGCCGGGATGCTCGCCTATCGCCTCGGACTTCGGAACATCCTGGTCGCCGCCGTCGAGTACTACGACGACGAGGGTCGACCGGGCCCCAAGCCGACCTTCTTCCAGTTCCCCGCCGATCCCCTCCTCCGCGGGCAGCGCGTCCTGATCGTCGACGAGGTCTGGGACAGCGGCACGACGATCCACGCGGTTACGGAGCGAGTCCGGCAGGCCGGTGGCACGCCGACGACGGCCGTGCTCCACTACAAGCCCACCCACTCCGTCGTGGCGTCCGCGCCGGACTTCCACGTCGTGACCACGGACCGCTGGGTCGTCTATCCGTTCAAGGCGGGACGCTAGACCATCGTCGCCGGCGTCCAGCGATGAGTTCGTCGATCGTTCATCGTCTCGAGAGGAGAGGCCAGAGATCGTTGGAGGAATCCTCATGACCCGCACCCTGCTTCTCGTCGGCACCCGGAAGGGCGCGTTCGTCGTCGACGGCGGCAGCGACCGCAACGGCTGGTCCGTCTCGGAGCCGCTGTGCGACGGCTGGCCGGTCCATGACCTCCAGTGGGATCCGAGCACCGGGTCGATCTACGCCGGCGGTGGATCGCCCTGGTACGGACCGGCGGTCTTCCGCAGCGACGACCTCGGGAAGACCTGGAGCCATTCGTCCGAGGGCATGTCCTACGGCGACGACGGGCCGAAGATCCCGACCGTGTGGAACGTCACGCCGGCCCACGGCTCGATCTTCGCCGGCGTGGAGCCGGCCGGCCTCTTCCGGAGTGACGACGGCGGCAAGACGTGGTCCCACGTCCAGGGCCTCCGGGACCACCCCAGCCGCCAGACCCCGGGCTGGCATCCGGGCGCCGGCGGTCTCATCTGCCACACGCTCGTCCCGCACCCCACCGACGCGGAGAAGATGTGGGTCGCGATCAGCGCGGTCGGGACCTTCGCGACCGAAGATGGCGGCGCGACGTGGGAGGCGCGCAACCGGGGGGTCGTCGACTGCAACTCGCCGGACCCGCATCCCGAGACCGGCCAATGCGTGCACAAGCTCGTCATGTCGGCCGGCAACCCGGACTGGCTGTACCAGCAGAACCACTGCGGGGTCTATCGATCCTCGGATGCCGGCAAGACCTGGGAGGACATCAGCGCGGGCCTCTCGTCCGAGTTCGGGTTCGTGATGGGCACGCATCCCCGCGACGACTCGACCGCCTGGGTCATCCCGCTCAGCCACCCCGAGGAGGGCCGCGTCGCTCCGGCCGGCGCGCTCGCGGCGTGGCGGACGCGTGACCGCGGCAATACGTGGGAGCGGCAAGCCAGCGGCCTGCCCCAGGACGCTGCCTACGTCGGTGTGCTCCGCGAGGCGCTCTCCGTGGACCGCGGCGATCCGGCCGGGATCTACTTCGGGACGAGCACCGGCCAGCTCTACGGCTCGACCGATGAGGGCGCGTCCTGGAGCCGGATCGCGGACAACCTGCCGTCGATCTGGGGCGTCCAGGCCATCGAGGTCTGACGAGCGGCGTGGCGGTCACCGTGATCCTGCCGAGGTCGCTCGTGAGCCTGATCCCGGGCACGAGCCGCTCGACGGAGATCGACGCCTCGACCGTCGCCGAGGCGATCGACCGGCTGGACGTCCGGACGCCCGGGCTTCGCAATCGGATCGTGGACAGCGGGCCGACGATCCGGACGCACATCAACGTCTTCGTCGACGGCGAGCGGGCGACGCTCGAGACGCCGCTGGGCCCGAACGCCACGATCCACGTGATCCCGGCGGTGTCCGGGGGCTGAACCTGACTTCCTCGCGGCGGGCGGGCGGGCACGTGAGCCCTCCGACGCGCGCGTCAGCCGATCCGGCTGAGCTCCCGGGCGAGCGGGTCGAACCCATCCGCGCGCTCCGCGACGGCGTCGCCGCCGATCCCGGCCTCGGCACGTTCGCCGGCGTCCACGCCGATCACTGCCCGCCAGCCGTCGTCGGCCAGCCGCTCGAGCGTCCTGAGCGCCGCGTCGGCGGTGGCCTTCGCGTGCGCCAGCGCCGTGCCCGCGAGCGGACCCGGATCGCGGGCTGACCCGGCTTCGGCGGCCACGATCGAGGCGACGCGCGTCGCGGCGACGGTCCGGCGATCCGGTCGTTGACGGAGCACAGCCGCGGTCGCCTCGGCCGGCTGGACGGCCGCGACGACGGCCGGCCACAGGTCCCCGGCCCCCGGCCGGCCGGCCGCGGGTTCGTCGAAGACGAGCGTGTGTCCCGGAAGCAGCGCCCGTCGGAGGGCGATCTCGCCCGTCGCCCGCGCGACCGGCCCTGGCTCGTCGACCAGCCACGGCGTCAGACCGCCGACGAGGATGTCCTCGTCCGAGAGTCCGTTGCCGCGCGCGACCGCGACGGCCAGCAGCTGGAGGGCGAGTGCGCGTCCGGCCCGAACTGCCGGATCCGACGGGACGCCGCGAGCGAGATCCGGCCCGACCACGAGCGGCCCCGCGCCGACGATGATCGCGACGCCCGCCCGGGCCAGCAGCGCCTGACCGAAGGCGTGATCGGCCAGTGCCCGATCCGGGGCGACGTGGCCGTCGACGATCTCCGCGAGCGGATCGGACCGGGCGACGTCGATCCGTTCGAAGGCCGCGACGACGGAGCTTTCCGGCGTGCCGAGCGCCGGCGGATCGATGCCGAGCCGGACATATCCCCGCCGTTGGGCGGCCGCCTCGTCGAGCGCGCGGCGGAGACCGCCGAGGGCGCGCTGGCTCCCGGTTGGTGCCCCTTCCAGGGAGTCCGACCCGCGACCCGAGGCACCGGATCGCGGCCGCCAGACCGGCGCATCGACGCCGGCCCGCCGCAGGCGATCGCTCAGCTCGCGACCGATCGGCACCGCGACGTGGAGGATGTCCACACCGGCCTCGATCGCCGTCCGGGCCTCGTCGAGGGCGCCGGCGAGATCGGGCTCGCCCATTGCCGCGCCGATCCATGGCCGGCGGGGTTCGCCGAGGACGTCGATCAGCTCCGATCGGGCCGTCCGGTTCGCGTCGACCCGCTCGATCGCGGCGGTGACGAGCCGGCTGGCCTCCTCCTCCGCGATCGCCCGGCGATCCGTCTCCCGGAGGAGCTGCGCCTCCATGCCGAGGTCGACCGCGCCGGAGGCGACGTCGAGGGCAAGCCGCTGCGGGTCGAGGTCGTACTCCGCGAGCGCCATCGCGAACGGCAGGACGATGCCGGTTCCCAGCCGATTTCGGCCGCCGGCCAGATAGCGGTCCACGACGGACCAGGCGAGCGGCCGGCCGGCGGCGTCGAGTCCGCTGACGCCGAACATCCGGAGGAGCGCCCGCTCGCGTCCGACGGTCGTCGACGCCCTGGCCCTCGCGGCCCACGCGCCCGCCAGCGTCTCGGCGCGCTCGGCGATGCGGTCGAGGGGTCCGAGGTCCGCCGCCATCGGCGAAGCATGCCTGAGGGCCGGACGCGGTGCGCGACCAGCCGTCGGCGGAGACGTGGTCGATCCCTCCCGGCGCCCGCGTCCCGCCATCGCCTACGGCCTCCGGTCGGCCTCGTCCCGCGGACCCACCCGTGCCGGCTCGCCGATCCAGACGTGGCCGTCCGTGAATCGCTCGGCTTTCCAGATGGGAGCCCGCGCCTTGGTCTCGTCGATCGCGTAGCGGGCGGCGCGGAACGCCGCGTCCCGGTGCGGCGCCGCGGCGACGACGACGATGCTCGCCTCGCCGAGCGGCACGTCGCCGGTCCGGTGGACGATCGCCAGGCCAGTGACCCCGAACCGCTCCTCGATCTCGTCGGCGATCGTCTCGAGAACGCGGATCGTCATGGACTCATGCGCCTCGTAGCCGAGCGAGTCCACGGTCCGGCCGGCGTGTCGTGCCGCCTCGGCCTCCTGACCCGGCGCCGGCGTCCCGGGCGAGGCCCGGGTTCGACCGACGAAGGTCACGACGCCGCCGTCTCCCGGCGTCGCGAGCCGCTCCTCGAGGTCGGCGGCGATCGTTCGCGGGAACGGCCCGTCGACGATCTCCAGCACCCGGCGTCGGCGGGGCGTCGGACCGTCGACCGCCTCCGCCCCACCGCTGACCGGCGGGATGAAGGCGACCTCGTCGCCATCGGCGAGGTGCGTCGTGGGCTCGGCGTAGTCGCCGTTCCGGGCGAACCGCACGGACGGCCGACCTGGGGCAAGGCCGGGGTGGCGTTCCACGACCGCGGCCCAGGCCTCCTCGACGGTCGCCTCGGCCGGCAGCTCCAGGGCGATCTCGCGCGTGCCGGCAAGCTCTCGCTGGATCGCGAACAGCCGGATCCGGACGCGAAGGCGCTCTGGCGACGAGCGTCGCGCGTCGTCGCCCACCGAGGCTCGCGCGGCCTCGCGAGCGGTCACCCGCGGTAGCCGGCGACGAGGAGGCCGTCGCCGACGGTCAGGATCGTCGCCTGGAAGCGTCGATCACCCAGCACCTTCTCGTCGAACGCCCGAAGAGCGACGGTATCCGTGTCGTCGTTCGTCGGGTCCGCGACGCGGCCGCTCCACAGAACGTTGTCCGCGAGGACGAGCGCACCCGGCGCGAGCCGCGGAACGAGCGCGTCGAGGTATGCCCCGTATTCCGGCTTGAGGGCATCGATGAACGCGAGGTCGAAGGGCCCGTCGAGGCTCGGCT
>JBPYEM010000199.1:0-3952 GCA_051985205.1 Candidatus Limnocylindrales bacterium
GCCGGACGATCCCTACCTGACGATCTCGGAGGCACCGGCCTGGGAGCTCCTCGAACGACTGGCCGAGGTGTCGCCATCGTGACCACGACGGACCCGGCCGCCGCACTCCTCGACCGGCGGCGCAGGCTCCTCGGCCCATCGCTCTCGCTGAGCTACCGGACGCCGCTCCACATCGTCCGCGGCGAGGGCGCCTACCTGTTCGACGCGGACGGCCGCGGCTACCTGGACTGCGTGAACAACGTCGCCCACGTCGGGCATGCGCACCCGCGGGTCGTGGAGGCCGGCGCCGCCCAGATGCGGCTCCTCAACACGAACACGCGCTATCTCCACGAGACGGTCCTGGCCTACGCCGAGCGCCTGACCGGGCTGCTGCCGGACCATCTCGAGGTCGCCTTCTTCACGAACTCCGGCTCGGAGGCGAACGAGCTCGCGCTGCGCCTGGCTCGGACCGCGACCGGCCGAGCCGACGTCGCCTGCGTCGACGTCGCCTACCACGGCAACACCCAGCGGCTCGTCGAGATCAGCCCGTACAAGTTCGACGGGCCCGGCGGAGCTGGTCGTCGCGAGGACGTGCACGTCGTTCCGCAGCCCGATCCGTACCGGGGCAGCCATCGCGGGATGACGCCGGATGCCGCGGAGGCGTACGTCGCCGAGGCCCGGGTCGCGCTCGACGAGGCCGCCGCGGCCGGACATCCGGTCGGAGCGGCGATCGCGGAGCCGATCGCATCCGTCGCCGGCCAGATCGTCCCGCCGCCCGGCTGGCTCGCCGGGCTGTTCGACGCGGCTCGGTCCGCCGGCGCGGTTCCGATCGCCGACGAGGTCCAGGCCGGCTTCGGGCGCGTCGGCGTCGACCTCTGGGCGTTCGGTGCCCAGGGGGCCGTTCCGGACATCGTCACGCTTGGCAAACCGATCGGCAACGGGCATCCGCTCGGGGCGGTGGTGACGACGCGGGCGGTCGCGGACGCCTTCGCGAACGGGATGGAGTACTTCAACACCTTCGGTGGCAATCCCGTCTCGGCGGCGATCGGGCTGGCCGTGCTCGACGTCATCGAGGAGGACGGGCTGCAGGAACATGCCCGGGTCACCGGGGAGCGGCTGATGGCCGGTCTCCGCGAGCTCGCCCCACGTCACGAGGCGATCGGCGACGTCCGGGGCATGGGTCTGTTCGTGGGGATCGATCTCGTCCGCGATCGCGAGACACGCGAGCCGGACGCAGCCCTCGCCCGCGAGCTGGCGGACCGCGCCGCGGAGCGCGGCCTGCTCCTCAGCACCGACGGCCCCGACCACAACGTGATGAAGATCAAGCCACCGCTCGTCTTCTCTCCGGCCGATGCGGACCGGCTCGTGGAGACCGTGGACGCCGTGCTGGCGGAGATCGCCGCGGGCTGAGACGGGCTGCGAGGACCCTCAGGCGCCGGCCGAGCCGCCGGAACCGGCCCGGCGGAGTGCCTGCACCGAGGCGAGCTGCTCGTGGAACTCCTCGCGGATCCGGTTCAGGTCGTCGCGCTCGATGTCCAGCTCGCGAGCGATCTCGTTGACCGTCGACGCCTCCTCGGAGGTGATCGTCCCGTCGGCCGCCTCCACGGCGAAGCAGCAGCGCAGCAGTGCCAGCCGTTGGTCCGCCGTGGAGATCTTGCGGAACTCGCGGGTGACGACGAAATCCTCGGTGCCGCCCTGGGTCCGGGCCTGGATCTTCGCCATCTCGACGACGAGGACGGCCTGCGCCTCGTCGAGGCCGCCCTGCTCGACGGCGAACCCCTCCATCAACCGCGTCTCCTCGTCGCTGATGTCGAGGTCGGCGTTCGCCGCCCGGCTCATGACGTAGGCGAAGCAGGCCAAGTACCGCGCCTCCTCGTGGGGCAGCGCCTCCAGCCGGGCGACGATTCGCCGGGCGGTGGCCGTCTCCGCGTCGGAATCCGGGACGGGGGCGGCGAGGTCGCCGGTGGGCAGCCGCGGATCGGCGGCCGGGCGATCGAGACCGAGGAACCGACGCAGCATGTCCCCTCCTACCAGCGGTTGTACGCGGGATGATCGGGCTTCACGGCGACGAACGTGCCAGACGCGGTCGCCGTCACGATGCCATCCGACCGCAGCTCGGCCGCGACGTTGGCGCGATCGTCGGCGGCCGACGTCACCCACGCCCGCACCTGGATCGACCGATCCGACGGGGTCGGTCGACGCATCCGGATCGTGAACTCGAGGGTGACGGTGGTCGGCGGATGGTCGGCCTCACGTGCCCGCATCAGCGCCCATGCCGCCGTCCAGTTCATGTGGCAGTCCACGAGCGTCCCGAGGATCCCGCCATTGACGACGCCGTCGAACGCCTCGTGCTCGGGCCGCGGAACGAAGTCCGCGTCCAGGACCGATGGGTCGTCCGGGTCCGGCCGGCTCTCCACGTGGAGCCCGCCCGGGTTGGCCGGGCCGCAGCCGAAGCATCGCCCTGCGGGCGCGAAGCGGACCTGCAGGCTCCGATCCGTGGTGGCGGTCGTTCCCCTCATCGACCGGAGTATCGCAGCGACGGTCGGCGAAGGCCGGACTGACCAGCCTGGCGCCCTTGACGGGTTCCAAGGACGGCGTCGATCGACGTTCCGGCGTTCGCGGTGCATCGGCGCACCGGTCGGACGAGGCCGTCCGCGGGAAGGTTCACCAACCGCTGGACTCCGGGCACGCCGTCCGCGATACTCGCGCCGCTCGGCCGGGCGATCGGAGGGGTCCGTCAGCATCGCCCGCAATGCCCGAGCGGGGAGGAATCATCCGTGCGCCACGTCCGCGCCGCCGCCGTCCGTGTCCTGCTGAGCCTCGGGCTCGTCATCGCGACGGGGGTGCCGCCCGTGGCACTCGCGCCCGTGGCGATCGCCGGCAGCCACGGAGCCACCGTCTCGGCTGCCGTCCATCACGACGTCTCGAAGCCGCTGGGCCATCTCCGGCCGAGCGCGCCGGGCGCGGCGAACCTCCGAGAGCGACCGCTGAAGCTCACCGGAAGCGGCAATCCGAACGTCCCGGATGGCGCCGTCCAGGGTGCCGCCGGCGCCGCCGCCGCGGCGACCCCAGGGATCGGGTTCGCGGGTGTCGGCAATGGTGACTATGGCTTCGCGCCGACGTACTCGCCGCCCGACACGGTCGGTGCGGTCGGGCTCACCCAGTACGTCCAGTGGGTCAACGTCAACTTCGCGGTCTTCGCCAAGTCGAACGGGGCGCTCCTGTACGGGCCGGCTGGCGGCAACACGATCTGGCAGGGCTTCGGTGGTCCGTGCGAGACCGACAACGCCGGCGACCCGATCGTCCAGTACGACAAGCTCGCGAACCGCTGGATCCTAACGCAGTTCACCGCGGCCGCGACGCCGTACTACCAGTGTGTCGCCGTCTCGACGTCGTCCGATGCGCTCGGCACATACAACCGGTACGCGTTCAACTACGGCAGCACGTTCCCGGACTATCCGAAGCTCAGCGTCTGGCCGGACGCCTACTACATCACGTTCAACATGTTCACGAGCACGTTCCAGGGCCCGCAGGCATGCGCGTACGACCGCGCCGCGATGATCGCGGGCTCGGCGGCGACCCAGCAGTGCTTCCAGCTCAGCCCGCTGTACGGCAGCCTGCTCGCCGCCGATCTCGACGGGTCCAACCTGCCGCAGGCCGGTGAGCCGAACTCGCTCCTGTCCTTCGGATCGAACGTCCTCTACCAGTGGCGCTTCCACGTCGACTGGGCCAACACGAACAACACGACCCTGACCGGCCCCACCGCGATCTCCGTGGCCTCGTTCAGCCGGGCGTGCAATGGCTCGAACTGCGTGCCGCAGCCGGCGACGACCCAGAAGCTCGATTCCCTTGGCGACCGGCTGATGTACCGCCTTGCCTATCGCCGCTTCCCGGACGGTCACGAGGCCCTCGTCGTGAACCACTCGGTCAGCCTCAGCACCGGCGTCAGCTCTGTTCGCTGGTACGAGCTCCG
>JBPYEM010000200.1:0-5207 GCA_051985205.1 Candidatus Limnocylindrales bacterium
TCCGGCACCCCGGTGAGATGCGCACCGAGCGCCCGAAGCAGGAGGCCGGTGTGGAGGAACGACCGACAGGCGACGCCGCCGCGCTCCTCGCCCGCGAGCATCTCGACGACGATGTCGCCTGCTCGCGCAAGTGTCGACGCCGGATCGTTGGTGATGACGAGCACGGGCGACCGACCCCGGTAGCGCTCGACCGCATCCAGCGTCTCCGCGCTCGCGCCGGTCGCGGAGATCGCGACGACCAGCGTCCGTGGGTCCGGCGGGAAGGTCGCCTCGACGGAGGCGTACTCGGCCGCTGCCGCGATCCCCGCCGCCCGCAGGTCCACGGCCGCGTCGACGGCGGCGTACCGCGAGCTGCCCATGCCGAGGAACAGGACGCGGTCGACGTCGGTCGGCAGATGGGCGAACGGATCGCCCGAGGCGAGGCGGGCCGCGAGCCGTTCCAGCCACTCCGGCTTCGCCTCGAGGTCCGCGGCGAACGCTGACGGGTTCATCGTCCGATCATGGCCGGCGTCCGTCGCACCGGGTCGCAGCGCCCCACGACGTCACGCCGTTCCGAACCTGGCCCGGAGGGCGGCCATCGGGGCGTACCGCCAGCGCGGCAGGAACCGCGCCGCATACACGAGCTCTCGGCACTCCTGTTCGACCTCGAAGGCGCCCAGTCGATCGGCGTTCACGGGGCCGTATGCCTCCAGGAAGGCCGCGCGAGTCGTCGCGATCCAGGCGTCGATCGCGGAGTCGGTGCGGCCGCGCCGGCGCTGAACGATCCGCCCGACGTGGTCGAGGCTCATGAGCATCTGGGCGACGTCGCGCTCCACGGGCTGGCGGAGCGCGTTCGCTGCGTCGCCCAGCGCGGGGTTGCCGTCAAAGTCGATCACCGCGAGCCCGCCCGGCCACTCCAGCACCTGGCCGATGTGAAGGTCGCCGTGGACCGGCTGAAGCGTCGCGATCGAGTCGGTCGCCAGCCCGTCCAGCACCCCACGCATCGCCGGCTTCCACCGCCGGAGCTCGGCGCCGTCGGGACCGTCCGTGCGCGCCATCGCCTCGTCCAGCATCGTGGTCGCTTCAGCACGCCACCGCTCGACGTCCTGCGCCGTCGTGACCGCGAACGGACCGGCGATCACCGGGGTCGGGGTCGCGAGCGCCCGGTGGAGGCCGCCGACGAGGCCGCCCAGGCGATGGCCTGTCGCCTCAGCGCCAAGCGCGCCTCGTTCGAGCCCCTCGACGGCCCAGGTCCAGCCATCCGACGCGTCAGGCAGGTAGGCGGCCCCTTGCGCGACGACGAGCTCCGCGTCGGCCCCGTCGCGCTGCCACGTGACCGCCCCGAGCGGCTGCGGGATGCCCCGGAACCCGACGCCATCGAGATGTGCGAGCAGGAGCGTCGACCGCGCTGGGCCGGGTCCGACCCGCCGAAACCACTTCACGACGACCCGCTCCCCGACCACGACGGAAACGTTCGTCTGGTCGACCGCGATCCGCCGCTCCGAGGCGGCCGGAGCGCCGGCGACGAATGCCGATGCCCCGTCGCCGGCAGCGCCGTGGGTCCAGTGGCCATCGCGTCGAGCGAGGAGGACCGCCAGCCACCCGTCCCCGTCGTTGACGAACGCCACCGCGTGCCGATCCGAGAGCCGGATCGCCGCGTCCGGCGGTCGCTCCGTGAGATCGAGTGGCCGGTATCCCTCAGCGGTCGACTCGTCATGCGCCGCCGCCGCCGGCGGCCAGCTCCAGCGCAACTCGTCGAGGAGCGCCGGGTCCGTTGCGTACGATGCGGTCACCAGTCCGTCAGCCACGAGGAGATGATGGCCGAGCCGCTGACCGTCCTGTTCATGCCCGAGTCGGCCTACGGTCCGACGAACAACTGCATCGGCATCGGGGACGTCCTCCGGCGGCGCGGCCACACGGTCGTCTTCGCTGCCGAGGCGTCGTGGAACGGCCGGCTCGAGCCGCTCGGCTTCATCGAAGACCTCGTCGATCTCGCGCCACCGCCGCCGTCCGATGCGCCCGTCCAGGATGCCGGTCAGTTCTGGAAGGACTTCATCCGCGACACCGCGCCCGAATTCCGGAAGCCGACCATCCAGCAGCTGGCGACCTTCATGCAGCCGACCTGGCAGGCGCTGATCGACGGGGCGATGTACTGCGAGCCGCACCTGCGCGACATCCTCGCGCGGCGGCGACCGGACGTGATCGTCGAGGACAACGTCGTCGCCTTCCCGGCCCTCCAGACGGCCGGCAAGCCGTTCGTCCGGATCGTGTCATGCCAGCCGCTCGAGATCCGCGGCGCCGACCCGGACGCGGCGGCGGCGATCCCGCCCGCATACTCCGGTCTGCCCGCGGACGACTCGACGGAGTGGCGGGCATTCCGGGAGGAATACGACCGGACCCACCGGCCGACCTGGGAGGCATTCGACGCGTGGTGCCGGGAGAACGGCGCGTCGCCCCTGCCGGAGCTGGAGTTCATCCAGACGTCACCGAACTTGAACCTGTACACGTACCCGCAGGTCATCGACTACACCGACCGGCGACCGCTCGACCGGGCCCTCTGGCGGCGTCTCGACTCGACCGTGCGGACGACCGATTCCGCGTTCACCTTGCCGCCGGTCGTCGCGGACCGACCGACCGGATCCGCGCTGATCTATCTCTCGCTCGGCTCGCTCGGCTCAGCCGACGTCGACCTGATGCGGCGACTCGTGTCGGTCCTCGCTGCGACGCCACACCGGTACATCGTCTCGAAGGGCCCCCAGCACGACCAGCTCGACCTCGCGCCGAACATGTGGGGTGCGGAGTTCGTGCCGCAGACGACGATCATCCCGCTCGTCGACCTGGTGATCACCCACGGCGGCAACAACACGACGACGGAGGCCTTCCACTTCGGGAAGCCGATGATCGTCCTGCCGCTCTTCTGGGACCAGTACGACAACGCGCAACGGGTCGACGAGACCGGGTTCGGCGTCCGGATCGCGACGTATGCATTCGAAGCCGCGGAGCTCACCGGCGCGATCGACCGTCTGCTCGGGAACGGCGAGCTCCGGACGCGGATGGCCGGCATCGGGGCGGAGATCCGGGCAAGGAACGGCGTCGCGGAGGCCGCGGCCGCGATCGAGGCCGTGGGGCTCGCAGCGCGCTGACGCCGTCGCGAGCCGACGCTGTCGGATGCCGTCGCCAGTTGTTGCCCTCGCCGGCTGACGCCGTCGCGAAGCCATCGCGCGCGTGTGGGTGGCACACGGACCGAAGGCGCCATGGTCGCCAAGGCGCGTGCCGCCGGGGGATCTTGCGCGCGTGCGTGTCACACGCACCGAAGGCGCCGCGGTGGTCTGTGATCACGGTCGTGGGACTGGCACACGGACGGACCGCGCGCGGTCGCTGCGGATCTCGGGTGTGGGCCTGACACACCTAACGACGGCGCCGGGTTGCCGGCGGATCCTGCGGTGTGGGTGGCACACGGACGCGACGTCCGCCGAGCCGACCCAAGCTCGCGGCACGCTCATCGCGAGGGACGATCGCGGGCCGGCCTTCGATTGCGTGGGCCTCTCCCACGGGCGCGACGACAGGCCGAGGGGCGTACCTCGAACGCCACCTCGAACGCCACGGCGTCGCCACCTCGAAGCCACCTCGTCGCCACCTCGAACCCCACCTCGTCGCCACCTGGAACGCCACCTCGAACGCCACCTCGAACGCTAGGCTTGCGGGCCATGGCCGGTGAAGGGACAAGCGGAGTCGAGGGGCTGCGTGCGGTTCGGGCGACCCGATACGTGACCGCGTTCCGCGAGGGCGGGTCGCTGCCGGGCCTCGTGGAGGCGGACGACGACGGC
Organism: Candidatus Limnocylindrales bacterium; assembly: GCA_051985205.1. Classification (GTDB taxonomy): domain Bacteria; phylum Chloroflexota; class Limnocylindria; order Limnocylindrales; family CSP1-4; genus CF-46. The sequence continues at coordinate 3,807 of JBPYEM010000200.1, forward strand.
CTCTACGTCGTGAAGTTCCGGGGCGCCGGGCAGGGCCCGCGCGTCCTCGTCGCGGAATGGCTCGCCGGCGAGATCGCCCGCGCGCTCGGGCTGCTCGTCCCGGAGCTGGTCTCGGTCCACCTGGACCGGGCGATCGCCGACAGCGAGCCCCACCAGGAGATCCACGACCTGCTCGTCGCGAGCGTCGGGCGGAACATCGGCCTCGACTTCCTACCTGGTTCCCTGACGTTCAACCCGATCGTGGATCCCGTTGCCAACGCCGACTGGGCGGCGTCCGTCGTCTGGCTCGACGCGCTCGTCACGAACCCGGACCGCTCCCCGCGGAACCCCAACCTGCTCACCTGGCACGGCCGGACGTGGCTGATCGACCATGGCGCGTCGCTCTACGTCCACCACACCTGGCGCGATCCGGCTGCGCACGCCCGTCGCCCGCACGCGGAGCGCATCGCCGATCACGTCCTGCTGCCGTTCGCCTCGTCGATCGTCGCCGCTGACGAACGGCTCGCGCCCATCGTCACGCCGGCGCTCCTCGAGGGCCTCGTCGCCGCCATCCCGGACGACTGGCTCGCGCCGGACGCGGTGATCGGCGACGCCGACGCGCAGCACGCCGCCTACGTCGCGTACCTGACGACGCGCCTCGAGGCGCCTCGACCCTTCGTCGAGCCGGCCGAAGACCTGCGCCGACAGGTTCGGGCGGCGGCCGCATGAGCGGGTCGGACGGCGGCCAGGTCGGCCCCGGCCGGCACCCGTTCCAGTACGCCATCGTCCGCGTCGTCCCCCGCGTCGAGCGGGGCGAGACGCTCAACGCCGGCGTGATCCTCCTGTGCCGCCCGAAACGGTTCCTCGCGGCCCGGACGACCCTCGATCGCGAGCGCCTCGCCGCCCTGGCGCCGGCCGTCGATCCCGCCACCATCGAGTCGCACCTGTCGCTCGTCGAACGAGTGGCCGCCGGCGATCGAACCGCCGGGCCGATCGGCGCCCTGTCGATCGGCGAGCGGTTCCATTTCCTCGTCGCGCCGTCGTCGACGGTGATCCAGCCATCGGACGTCCACACCGGCCTCTGCGACGACCCGGCGGTGGAGCTCGATCACCTGTTCGACCGCCTCGTGCGGTAGAACCGGGCTACACGTCCCGCCGGTACGGGACCTCGGCGACGAGGATGTTCGGCCGGCCGAGCAGCGCCTGGCGGATGCGGTGGGCGTTCTCGTTGTAGAGGAACCGCTCCCACCAATGGCGGGCGATGTACTCCGGCAGCAGGACGACCAGGACGTCCTCGCCGCCGCGGGTCGCCGCGTCCTCGAGGAAGCGCACGAACGGCCGGACGAGCTGGCGGAACGGCGACTCGACGATGACCAGCGGCACGCCCGGCAGCTGCTCGCGGAACCGTGCCCGGAGCCGCTC
>JBPYEM010000201.1:0-2174 GCA_051985205.1 Candidatus Limnocylindrales bacterium
TCATCGGGCGGTCATCGTCGTCAGCATGGCGTCGAGGTGGCGAAAGGTCGGCGCCGCGCCCTCGGTCACATTGGACAACACGACGATGCGGGCATCGAGGGCGGCGTAGACATATGCCCGAGAGGCGAAGCCCGGGTCGTCACCGCCATGCCCGACGCGCGCGGCGTTCCCCTCGCCGGCATGGACGACGCCGAAGCCGTACCGGGCGCCATTCCGGGGGTCGGTCGCGTGCGGACCCAGCATCCGGCGCCGCGTATCGGGGGAGAGGTACTTTGCGCCGCCGTGCCGTCCGGTCAGTCCGTCGAGGAGGCGGACGAGATCCACTGCCGTCGACTGCGCGCCGCCGTCCGGCTGGCCCATCACCGGGATGGCGTGGAGGTTCGTCTGCCAGGTGTCGCGCGGCACCCCGAACGTTCCCGCGGGGTCGGGCGGCAGGTAGCCGATGGCGAGGTCGGGCTCGACGCCGTCGAGCGGCCAGAACCCGCTCCGGTCCATGCCCAGCGGCACGAAGACCTCGTCGTGGACGATGTCGACGTAGGGCCGCTCCTCAGCCGCCTCGAGGACGAGCCCGGCGAGCACGAAGGCGCCGTTGTTGTACCGAACCTCCGCGCCCGGCGCCGCTCGCGCCGGGACGTCCTGGAGCAGGGGCACGAGGTCGGCCGGCTGCCGGATCCGTCCCGGCGGCGTCGTGAGCCAGATCGTCTCGTACGGCGGTCCGTCGAGGTCATCGGCGTAGTCCCCGATCCCGGAGGTGTGCGACAGGAGATCACCAAGGGTCACGCGAGCGTCGAGATCGCGCGGTCGCAGGCCGGGGCGGAGCACGTCCGCGACGCGGTCGTCGTAGCCGATGCGACCGCGATCGACGAGCCGGGCAACGGCCAAGCCGGAGATCAGCTTCGTCGTCGACGCGGTCCCGAAGCGCGTTTCGGGCGTGATGGCGATCCCCGCCGCGCGGTCCGCCAACCCGCGACAGATCGTCAGCGACGCCGGGCCGGCTCCGGCCTCGTTGCCGAAAACAACGTGGACGATCCCGCTGAAGTCGGCGTCGTCGAGCGCGCTCCGGACCGCCGCCGCGTCGAGTGCGGCCGCCGGGACCACTATCCCTCGGGAACCTCGAGCTCGCCCGGGTCGGCGAAGGCCGTCGCGCCACGGGCGGATCCTGCGGCGGCCATCGCCTCCCGATAGACCGACACGGCATCGTCGACGCAGCAGACGACGAGGTCACCCGGAGCCGCGCGGCGCAGCGCCGTCCGGACCGCGGTCAGCTCGTCGAGGATCTTCTCCGCTTTCAATGCCCTGGCGCCGGAGGCGCGTGCCGCACGAACGCCGTCGACCACGTTGCCCGCGGAGACGCCAGGTGCCCGGCCACGGAGGTTCTTGTCCTCCCGGACCAGGATCTCGTCGAACGCCCGGGCCGCGATCGCCCCGTATTCGCGCTGGTCGTCGTCGCGCCGATCGCCCGGGATCCCGATCACCCCGATCGCCCGGCCACTCCGCGCGTGGCCGTTCGTCGCCGGCCCGATCCGGCCGGCCTTCGACTGCGGCTCGGTCATCATCCGGTCGACGAAGTCCGCCAGCTGGCGCATCCCGTCGACGTTGTGGCAGTAGTCGATGACGACCCGGATGCCACCGACGTCGAGCAGGTTCAGCCGGCCCGGTGCCTGGAAGAACGACGTCGAGAACGTCCGGAGGCCCTGGCGGATGTCGTGGAGGTGGGCTCCAGCTGCCCACGCGGCGGCCGCGGCCGCGAGCGCGTTGGCGACGTTCATCCGCGCTCGGCCGCCGAACGTCGCCGGGATCAGGTGGGTGTAGAGGACCGGCATCGTTCGCGGCCCGTGGCGGAGGACGATGAGCTCGCCCTCGGGACCGGGCTGGAGCACGAACGCGGCGTTGCCTCGGGACGTGTGGCCGTCGACCCGGTCGTAGCCGTCCTCGCCCTTCTCGGTCGCCATCGAGAAGAGGACGACCCGCCCGGCACAGTGCCGGCCCATCCGATACACGTGGCTGTCGTCGGCGTTGAGGACGGCCGCACCGGATCGCGGCACGGCCTCCACGATCACGCCCTTGACGTTGGCCAGCTGTCCGATCGAATCGATCCCGCCGAGGCCCAGGTGATCGCCGGTGACGTTCGTCACGACGGCGACGTCGTTGCGGTCGTAGCCGAGGCCCTCCCG
>JBPYEM010000202.1:0-6157 GCA_051985205.1 Candidatus Limnocylindrales bacterium
GTGGTAGGTGTTCGCGAGGACGATCGATGCGCCGACGTCCCGGAGGTCGTCCGGCGACAGGGCCTTCACCGTCGCGTTCGTGCCAACGGGCATGAACTGGGGCGTCTCGACGATCCCGTGCGTCAGCTCGAGCCGCCCGACGCGCGCGCGGGTCGATCCATCAGCTGGCGGCCCCACCTCGACGGTGAAGCGAGCGGCGCCCGTCACGATCAGGGGCGGCCCGGCAGCCCGCTGACGATCGACGCGACGATCGAAATCAGCGTCCGGTTCACGCCGGCGGGAGGTCGTCCCACAGCGGCGACATCTCCGGTTCCTGGCGTCGCGGAGGCGGGATCTCGTAGCCGAGCTTCGCGAGGTGACCCCGGGCCGCCTCGGTCGCGATCCGGCCCTGCGGCGTCCGATCGAGAAAGCCGAGGCGGAGGAGGAACGGCTCGTAGACGTCCTCGATCGTCTCCACTTCTTCGGCGAGGACCGCGGCGAGCGCCTGAACGCCGACCGGGCCGCTGGCGAACTTCTGGACGATCGCGGCGAGGAGCTTCCGATCCGTGGAGTCGAGACCTTCGTCGTCGATCTCCATCTGGCGCATCGCCGCGGTCGCGGTCGCTTCGTCGACCCGGCCGTCGCCGTGGACCTGGGCGTGGTCCCGGGTGCGCTTCAGGAGCCGGTTCACGATGCGTGGCGTCCCGCGGCCGCGACGAGCGATCGCGCGCGCCGCTCGCTCGTCGATGGGCACCTCGAGGATCCGCGCGGACCGTTCGACGATGGCGACGAGGTCGTCCTCCTCGTAGAAGTCGAGACGGTACGTCGCTCCGAACCGGTCACGGAGCGGCGAGCTGATCCTCCCCGCCCTCGTGGTTGCACCCACGACCGTGAACGGCTTCAGGCTGAGGCGCAGGCTTCGCGGGCTGGGACCCTTGCCGATCATCACGTCGAGGGCGAAGTCCTCCATGGCCGGATAGAGGATCTCCTCGACGGCGCGGTTCAGCCGGTGGATCTCGTCGATGAACAGGACGTCGCGCTCGTCCAGCGCCGTCAGGATCGCCGCGAGGTCGCCTGCCCGTTCGATCGCGGGTCCGCTCGTGTAGCGAACGTTCACGCCGAGCTCGCGGGCGATGATCGTCGCGAGCGTCGTCTTGCCGAGGCCGGGCGGCCCGTAGAGGAGGACGTGGTCCGCCGACTCTCCCCTGCCCTTCGCTGCCGCGAGCAGCACCGACAGGTTCGCCTTGACCTCGCGTTGACCGATGTACTCGTCGAGCGTGCGCGGCCGCAGCGCGCCCTCGACGACGCGGTCCGTCTCGTCGACGAGGTCCGGGGCGAGGATCCGCGACAGGTCGTCGGTCATCCGCCGGAGCGTACCATGCAACGCGGCCTTTCGCACATCCGTTCGAACCGGTGTCGGTTGTTGGGAGCCGTTGTCTCACGCACGACAGGCGACGTCGGAGTGACCGAACCGCGCTCGTTTCGAGCCGCTCCTCCGACGCCGGTTGTCCGACGTCCTCCGAGCGTCGACGGACGCCCGGTTCGGTCGTCGCTTGTTGTTCCAGGGACAACAGATCGGGCATTCGCGAGCGTTCGATCCATCGGGAGACGTCTGCGGAATCCCCACCCGACGGGTAGGACTTCGGTCCAGAATGGGCGCGCAATGCGTCTGTCCCGCCGCTCCGAGTACGGGTTGCGTGCCCTCGTCGACCTCGTCCGCGGTGAGGCCGCGATGGCGTCGACCGACCATCCCCACCCCCATCCGTCGCCGGTTGCACTCGCGACCCTGGCGGAGCGCAACAACCTCCCGCCGAAGTTCCTCGAGCAGATCATGTCGACGCTGAAGCGCGGCGGCATCGTCCGGACGACGCTCGGCGCGCACGGTGGCTACGCCCTTGCGGTCGATCCGACGTCCGTGTCGATCGGGCGGGTGATCCGGCTGCTCGACGGCGCCCTGGCTCCCCTGCCCTGCGTCAGCCTCCGCTACTACGAGCGGTGCTCGTGCCCGGACGAGTCCACGTGCTCGCTGCGAGACGTGATGCTGGATGTCCGGGATGCGATGCTCGAGATCCTGGACCACGAGACGCTCGCCGAGCTCGCAGCGCGTCACGGACGGGCGTCGATCGACCCTCGCGGCCTGCACGCCGAGGCGCTGGCCGGCCGCGACACCTGACCCCGCGCGCAGGCCGGCGACGGTGGTGCCGGTCTGGCCGCGCTGCGCTTCCAACGCGACCCGGGCGACGACCGGCCGGCTACTCCCGGAGCAGGCTCCGCAGCGCAGCCTTGACGCGATCCTCCAGCGTCCCTCCGATCGTCGCGTCGGCGAGCGCGACGCGGGATGCCTCGCGGGCCTCGCCGAGCGAGTACCCCAACGCCTGCAGCGCGGCGACGACCTCGCTCTCCGCGGCGCCGACCCCGACCGCACCCGGGACGGCCGCCGCGATCCCCGCGGCGGCGACCTTCTCCTTCAGCTCGAACATGACCCGCTCGGCCAGCTTCTTGCCGATCCCGGGGATCGAGACGAGCACTGCCTGATCCTGGGCCATGATCGCCAGCTGGAGGTCCGGGGTCGGACGCGAGCCCACGATCGCGAGCGCGACCTTCGGCCCCACGCCGGTCACCGTGAGGAGCAGGTTGAAGCAGCCGAGGTCTTCGGCCGTCCGGAAGCCGTAGAGCGCCTGCTGGTCCTCGCGGACCAGGTGATAGGTGTGGAGCTTGATCGTCGAGCCGGGCTGGGCGGTCGACAGGATCGCTGGCGCCGCGAAGACGCGGTAACCGATCCCGCCGACCTCGATGACCACGGAGTCGGCCGAAACGGCGCCGACCCGCCCCTCGACCGAGGCGATCATCCGGTCGCGGCCCGCCGCTCCCGCTTCTCCCGGGCGAGCGCCTCGCGAACGGCGCGCTCGTAGGCGCTTTCGCCGCGGGCGATCGGCGCCGCGGCCGCGCGATCCATCACCGCGGCACCGTCCGGCCGCGTCGACCGGCCGACCTGCCCGGCCGCGTTGGCGATGCAGATCGCGATCGCGAGCGCATCCGCGGCGTCGTCCGGCGTCGGGACGACGGACAGCCCCAGGACGAGAGCCACCATTCGGCCGACCTGCTCCTTGTCCGCCGCGCCATAACCGGCGACCGCCAGCTTCACCTCGTTCGGCGTCGCCTCGCGGACCGGGACGTTGCTCTCGGCAGCGGCCAGCAGAACGACCCCCCGCGCGTGACCCACCGCGATCGCCGTCTGGGCGTTCCGCGAGAAATAGACCCGCTCGACCGCCATCAGGTCCGGCGCGTGGGTCGCGATCAGATCCGCGACCACGCGATGAATCGAGAGAAGCCGCTCGCCGAGCGGCAGGTCCGGCGAGGTCACGAGGCAGCCGTGGTCGATCGCCCTCAGCGATCCCCCGGTCCGATCGACGATTCCGTATCCAAGTGCCGCGGTCCCGGGGTCGATCCCGAGAACGATCACCCGGCGACCTCGGCGAAGACGTCCTCGGGGATGTCGAAGTTGGCGGTCACCCGCTGGACGTCGTCGAGGTCCTCGAGCAGCTCGACCAGGCGGAGCGCCTGTCGCGCCTTCGCGGAATCCAGCTCGACCGTGTTCTTCGCGACCATCGTGCTCTCCGCCGACTCGACGGGGACGCCCGCGCCCTCGAGCGTCCGCCGGACCGTCTCCAGCGACGTCGGATCCGTATAGATCTCGATCGCCTCGTCGTCGTCCGTGTCGACGTCCTCGGCGCCGGCATCGATCGCGGTCAGCGCGACCTCGTCCGCGTCGACCTTGCCGTCGCGATTGATCGTGATCAGGCCGCGTGGCTCGAACTGCCAGGCGACCGCGCCGGAGCCCGCCAGCTGGCCGCCGGTCTTCGTGAAGATCGACCGGACCTCCGCCGCCGTCCGGTTGCGGTTGTCCGTCGCCGCCTCCACGAGGACCGCCACGCCGCCGGGCCCGTAGCCCTCGTAGACGATCTCCTCGAACTGCTCACCCTCGCCGCCGCCCGTGGCCTTCTCGATCGCCCGCTTGATGTTGTCCGCCGGCATGTTGATCGCGCGTGCCTTGTCCATCGCCAGCCGAAGGCGGTAGTTCGCGTCCGGGTCGCCGCCGCCGGCCCGCGCGGCGACCGCGATCTCGCGCGCGACCTTCGTGAACATCGCGCCGCGTTTTGCGTCGTTCGCGCCTTTCTGGCGCTTGATCGTCGACCATTTGGAATGCCCGGACATCGCGCCGGAGTATATCCGACGACCCTTCCCGGACCCGCCGTATCATGGCTCCAACCCGAGCCCGGCGGGCCCTGTACGGCCCGATTTCCCGCGGCGATTCGTCAGGCGATCGCCGTCGCGCCGCCCAGTCGTGAGGTCCATTCCGCCGATGACGATGAAGAGCGTCGACCCCGCCCACCTCCGGAGCGTCGTCCTGGCCGGTCACTCCGGCAGCGGCAAGACGACGCTCGCCGAGCAGCTCCTCTTCCGCGCGGGCGCCATCCCCCGGCTGGGCCGCGTCGACGACGCCACGGCTCATCTCGACTACGAGCCCGAGGAGCAGAAGCGCAAGGAGACCCTGAGCCTCGGGGTCGCGACCTTCGAGCACGATGCGACGCGGATCACGCTCGTGGATACGCCCGGATACCCGGATTTCGTCGCCGAGATGATCAGTGGCTTCGCGGCCGCCGACGGTGCGCTGTTCGTGATGGACGCCGGGTCCGGCGTCGAGGCGGGTCTCGAGACGGCGGTGGGTCTCGGCCGGTCGACCGGTCGCGCGGCGTGCTTCTTCCTGAACCGCTGCGACAAGGAGAACGCCGACCCGTCGGCCGCCCTCGATGCCCTCCGGTCGGCGTTCGGCAACAAGATCGCCCCGCTCCATGTCGCGATCGGCAAGGGCGAGCACTTCACCGGTTACGTCGACCTCGTCCATCGGAAGGCCTACACCTTCGATGGCGGCAAGGAGAGCGAGGTCCCGGTTCCCGGCGATCTCGAGGACGAGATCGCCCGTCGTCGGGACCAGCTGCTCGAGGCGGCGGCGGAGGCGGATGACGACGTCATGGCGAAGTACCTCGAGGGCGAGGAGGTCAGCGACGAGGAGCTCGACACCTGTCTCCATCGCGGCGTCCGCGATTCCATTCTGGCGCCGGTCCTCGTCGGCAGCGCGCTGAAGGGCATCGGGATGAACGCCCTCCTCGACGCCTTCATCCGCTATCTGCCCACGGCCGCGGAAGAGCCGGCGGTCGAGGCGAAGGACGCGAAGAGCGGCAACCCGGTCACGATCGCTCCGGACCCGAATGGCCCGCTGGTCGCGCGCGTGTTCAAGACCGCCGCGGATCCGTTCGTCGGCCGGCTGACCTATCTCCGGATCCTGAGCGGGACGCTCCACAGTCAGGCCCACGCCTGGAACGCGAACCGGGACGAGGACGAGCGGATCGGCCAGCTGCTGCTCCTCCACGGCAAGGAGCAGGAGCCGATCGGCGAGCTCCAGGCCGGCGAGATCGGTGCCGTTGCGAAGCTCGTCGCGACCGAGACGGGCGACACGCTCTCGGCGAAGGAGAAGCCCGTCCTCCTGCCGCCCATCGAGTTCCCGGCGCCGTCGCTGTCGGTGGCGATCGAGCCCCAGACGAAGGCGGACCTCGACAAGCTGGGTGGGGCGCTGCAGCGGATGCTCGAGGAGGAGCCGACGGCCCGCGTGGAGCGGTCGGGGACCGGCGAGCTGCTCCTGGTCGCGATTGGCGACGCGCACATCGCCGTGATCGGCGAGCGGTTGAAGCGGAAGTTCGGCGCCGCGATCGTGACGCGGCAGCCCAAGGTCCCCTATCGCGAGACGATCCGCGGCAAGGCCCAGGTCGAGGGCCGGTACAAGAAGCAGACGGGCGGCCATGGGATGTTCGGCCACGTGTGGCTGGAGATCGAGCCGAACCCGGGCGGCGGCGTCGAGTTCACGGAGCGCATCGTCGGCGGCTCCGTGCCGAAGGGCTTCTTCCCGGGGATCGAGAAGGGCATCCGGGAGACCGCAGCGGAGGGCGTGCTCGCGGGCTATCCCCTCTCCGACTTCAGGGCGACGCTCTACGACGGCTCGTTCCACACGGTCGACTCGAACGAGCTCTCGTTCAAGATCGCGGCATCGATTGCCCTGAAGAAGGGCGTCCTCGAGTGCAAGCCGGCGCCCCTCGAGCCGATCATGGCGATCGAGGTCCGG
>JBPYEM010000203.1:0-3632 GCA_051985205.1 Candidatus Limnocylindrales bacterium
TCGCGGGCGGCCAGGATCCGCCGATAGCCTGCCCGGCTGCCCGGCTCGACGAGGACGACCGCGCCTCGCGTCTGCGTCCAGATCCACCGCATCAACCCGGGGCGGTCGCTCTCCGCGAGCTCGCCGAGGAGGTATGTCGCCACGACGAGGTCGGCCGACGGCAGGCCGACCGTTTCGCCGTCGGTCGACGCGACGTCGGCGGTCCGCCATTCCCAGCTGTCGTCGCCCACGATCCGGCGACCAACGGCGGCCGCAGCCGGCTCCCGCTCGCCGAGCGTGAACGAGCGGAGTGACGGCCAGACCGCCCGTGCGGCCCAGGACGCCGAGCCCGTTCCGGCGCCGACGTCGAGCACGCTCCGTGGCGCGAAGCCCTGGAGCCGCTTCGCCCCGGCGGCCATCGCTGCCGCGACGGCGGTGAACGTTGCCGGCATGCGGGCTGCCGCGTACGCCTCCGCGTCCCGTTGCGTCGCTAGTCGCGGCGGTCGCTCAGCCCGGTAGGCCGTGGAGAGGGCGGTGGCTGTCGCAAGCATGGCGTCCGTGGGGCGGACGGTCTTCGCGATCGCCCGGCGGAGGTGGGTCGCCGCCCGTGCGATCCGCTCGTCCGTCCGGTCGTTTCCGGGGATCGGCGTCGCGGCGTCGGCCATGCGGCCCAGCCTAGGCGATCGCGTACCGTGCAGACCCGCCGAGGAGGGAACCGCGGCCGCCGTCGTACCGCCCACCCGACGAGGAATTGGAGCGGGAGACGGGATTCGAACCCGCGACATCCAGCTTGGAAGGCTGGCGTTCCACCAACTGAACTACTCCCGCACCGAGTCGGCGGACCTTCGCTTGAAGGTCCGGAGCCGATGGCAGTTCGCGCAGACGATATCGCACTTGGCGGGCATCTCCCGCAGGGCCCGTGCCGCTCGAACCGGTGATCCCTGGCAATGGAACGCTTCTTCGTTCGCGAATGGCCCCGTTTCCCGCACCGTCCTACGATCGACGGGAGATGGCCACCATCGCCGGCCGCGCCGTCGTCGGGTTCGGCCTGACGCTGCTCCTGAGTGGCGTCGTTGCCTGCACCACCTCGTCCGGGGCGAGCCAGCCGGCCTCGGCGTCGGCCGACGCGGTTCCTTCCTCGGCCGCGTCCGTCGGTCCATCGGAAGGAGCGACCACCGTGCCGCAATCGTCCAGCGAGTCTGCAGCGGCCGGGAGCACGATGCCCTCTCCCGTCTCGGGCCCGTTCACGCTGACCTCACCGGCCTTCGCCGACGGCGAGGCGATCCCGAGGGCGAACACGTGCGACGGCGCTGACCGTTCGCCGGAGCTGCGCTGGACGAACGCGCCGAACGGAACGGCCGCGTTCGTCCTGGAGATGATCGACCCGGACGCCCACGACTGGGTCCACTGGCTCGTCCTCGACATCTCCGGAGCCGCCAATGGCTCGCTGCCGGCCGCCGTCGGCACTGGAGCCGGGGCGCTCCAGCAGGGTCGGAACAGCTTCGGCAAGGTCGGCTGGGGCGGGCCGTGCCCGCCGAGTGGCACCCACCACTACGTCTTCAGCCTGTTCGCTCTCGACGCGCGGCTCGGCCTCTCCGGCGATCCGGATCGGACCGCCATCGACAAGGCGATGGCCGCCAATCACGTGCTCGGGAAGGCGACGCTGACGGGAACGTACCGCCGGGGCTGACGGGAGCCGGCGCGGCATGGTGCCGCGGCGCGGCAGCGTGCCGCGAGCTACTCCGTCGGTCGACCGCCGTAGCGGGCGTTCGGGGACTCCAGGATCGCCCGCTGCCGCGGGGTCAGGTTCGGGTAGCGGTCGCGGTCGTAGAACGTGGCGGCGAAGGCGATCGGTGCCGGGTTGTACTTCAGGAAGGCCGTTCGACGCTCCCCTGCCCCGCGCCACGGCAGCGTCCCGTGGGCCAGGGCCTCCGTGAAGACGATGGCCGTGCCAGCCGGACCGGTCACGGGCGTCACCCACGGCCGCGGCGGATCGACCTCGAGCTCCTTCCAGTCGTCCGGCAGGGCGAAGCTCGACTTGTGGCTGCCGGCCACGCCCGCGAACCCGCCGTCACCCGGGTTGACGTCACACAGGTTGTAGGCGACGACGACGAGCCCCGAGTGAATCCGGCCGTCATGGACCGAGTACGACTGGCCCGGGTCGAACGGCGTCGCGCCACCGTGGAGCATCGTCCCGATCGGACCCTTGCCCCGGCGGATCAGGTCCGCGTAATCGTGGTCGAGTCGGAATCCGGCGCCCAGGATCCCTTCCAGGACGTCGGTGACGCGTGGGTTGTCGATCAGATCGAGCCAGCTCGGCCCCCACGAGATGATCTCGCCGAAGCGCCAGCTGTTCGCATCCGCCGGGACGGCCGCCTCGACCTTTCGGTCGAACTCGGCGTTCAGCGCCGCGAGCTGCCCCTGATCGAGGGCGTTCGGGATCGTGATCCAGCCCTGCAGGTCGAAGAGATAGCGTTGATCGTCGTCGAACATGCGGTGCGCTCCGTCGGGCGCGGCGTCCCCGCGCGCCGGGTCAGGCGATCAAGCCGTCGGCCGGTGCGGCCGGCAGCCGTTCAGCCGTCAGCCCTTCCGCTCGAGGATCGGCCGGGCCTTGTCCGGATCGTCGACGACGAACGCGAACATCGCCCGGTCGCCCCACCGACCCAGGAAGAGGTGACCGAAGATGTTCACGCCGGCATCCGCGAGCTCCCGCGACAGCCGGGCCATGCCGCCGGGTCGGTCGTCGACCTCGGTGAGCAGGGATTCGCCCTCGATGAAGGTGTAGCCGCCCGCTTCGAGCACCCGCCGGGCGGCGTCATCGTCGGCGGTCGTCATGATGATGTGACCGGCGCCGCCGATCCCACCGCCACCGATCGCGCGCAGGTCGACGCCGCTTGCCGCCAGCGATTCCGCGAGGACGGCGAGGGCGCCGGGCTCGTTCTTCAGCTCGACGACGAACTGGTTGGCCATGCGGGGACCTCCGGCGACGGGATGCCGGGCGATTCTAGCCCGCGCCCGGGCCGAGGGGCCCGTGCTACGGTCGCGCGGTGAGCGTTTCCGTGAGCCTGCCGGACCCGATCACCGCGGCGCGCATGGATCTGCCGCCGGACGTCCGGGCAACGGTCGAATCGCCACCGACGTCGACGGACCGGACGATCGAGGCCGGCGGGATCCCGTTCTTCGTCCGAACGTGGGGCGACGCGTCCGCGCCGCCGCTCCTGCTCCTCCACGGCGTCACGTCCAACTCGCGCTGTTGGTGGCGCGTCGGGCCGGCGCTCGCGACCGCGCTCGGCCGATACGTCGTCGCGCCGGACCAGGCCGGGCACGGCCGCACCCGTCATTGGAACGGCGGCGTCGCATTCCGGGACAACGCCGTCACGGTCCGCTCGTTCATCGAGGCCGCCGGGTTGGACGCTGCGGAGCTCCGCGTCGTCGGCCACAGCTGGGGCGGGATGACGGCCGCCTGGCTGCCCTCGGTCGGCGTGATGCCGGAGGTCAGCGTCCTGCTCGACCCGCCGGCCGTGCCGCTCGCGGCGATCTCCATGATGCTCGACGACCCGATCGAGCGGCCCTACGACGACCTCGACGAGGCGATCCGGGCGATCGGCGAGCTCAACCCGACCTGGCCCTACGGCGACGTCCTCGCCAAGGCG
>JBPYEM010000204.1:0-4166 GCA_051985205.1 Candidatus Limnocylindrales bacterium
GTGATGTGGACCGCAGGCGGGTGGGTTGTGGGCCAGTCGGCGGTCGATGTGGACAGCGAGAATAGAACATCCGGTCCAATCTGTGGTCAGATTCCCGAGACTCGTCGATCAGCGGCCAGAGCGGCTCCGACACCTGACAGTTTCCCGGCTGCGGGGAGTTAGGCATCGCCGACCCGTGCTGGTAAGGGGATTCGCGAAACCTCCACGCTTGGCGACGGCCCGGCCGGTTCGTTGGTGTGCTGCTGATTCCGCCTAGTCGTCCACGCGCGGGAACCTGTCTTCGAATCGGGCGGTGCGTTGGGTTAGCTGACGCCGCGCGGGAATGTGGCGGTGGCCGGCAGGTAAGACCGGCACGCCACGATCGCTCGAATGAACGACCTCCAGTTCGGATCCGTCGTCCGTGCGATCCGCCATCGACGACGCTGGACGCAGCGCGAGCTGGGCGACGCCGCAGGCGCCTCCGACTCGCAGGTCTCCAGGATCGAGCGAGGCCAGATCGACGGCGTCCCGGTATCGACCATCCGGCGCATCGCATCCGTCCTCGAGATCCGCGTCGAGCTGATCGCCAGGTGGCGCGGTGGTGAGCTGGATCGGCTGGTGAACGCAGCCCATTCGGCGCTGCACGAAGGCGTGGCGCGCTGGTTCGCCAGAACCCACACGGACTGGATCGTTGCGCCGGAGGTCTCGTTCGGGTTTGGCGGCGAGCGTGGCGTGATCGACGAGCTCGCCTACCACCCAACGTCGCGCACGGTCCTCGTCGTCGAGCTGAAGACGCAGATCGTCGACGTCAACGAGCTGCTCGGAACTCTTGATCGCAAGCGTCGGCTCGCTCGGCGGATCGCGGCGGAGCACGGTTGGCCGGCAGACAACGTCGGTTGCCTGTTGATCGTCGCCGGCAGTCGGACCAACGAGCGGCGGCTGGCCGCTCACGCCACGGTCCTCCGCGCGGCCCTCCCGGCCGACGGCCGGGCTGTCCGCCGCTGGCTGCGAATCCCCGCCGGGCCGTGCGCCGGAATCCTGATCTGGCGGGAGCCACTCCCGACGCGCGCCGGGACCCGTCGGATCCGCAGGACGCTCGCCGGCGCCGAACAACGTTCCCGGGAACCTGACATGCCGACGAAAGCGGGGGGCACGGCTGTGGCGGGCGGGCGCGGGGCGGCGCCTGACTGAATCCGGGGATGGAACAAGCGGAGTCGGCCGTCCACGGAGCGAAGGCGGCCGCAGGAGAGGCGGCGCAGACGCCGGCCGGCCGCGTCCTGAAGCGGTTCGCCACCGACGTCGGGCGTGACGACCTTGGCGGCCTCGCGGCGGAGCTGGCCTATCGATTCCTCTTCGCGATCTTCCCGTTCGGGATCTTCGTCGCGGCGCTGAGCGCCTTCGTCGCGCACGCAATCGGCTTCAGCGACCCGACCGCCACGATCCTGGGCTCCGTCGGCGACAACCTGCCGGCGGACATCGCCAACATGATCCGGCCCCAGCTCGAGCAGGTCATCGGCAAGACGCAGCCGGGCCTGCTGACGGTGGGTGCCGTGCTGGCGCTGTGGGCCGCGACCGGCGGGACGAACGCCGTGATCAAAGGCATGAATCGCGCGTACGAGGTGGAGGAGACGCGGCCGGTCGTGCCCCGCTACGCGCTCGCAATCGGGCTGACCGTCCTCGCCGGTATCGGGCTGATCGGCTCATTCGTCACGATCGTCGGCGCGTCGCTTCTCACGACCCAGGTCATCCAGCAGCTGAACCTCGACCCGACGGTCGTCAGCCTCGTCTCGCTCCTGCGCTGGCCGGTGGTGTTCATCCTTCTGTCGATCGCGGTCGGGATCCTCTACCGCGTCGCCCCGAACGCGACACCGCCGTTCAAGTGGTGCCTTGCCGGTGGGGCGCTGTTCTCCGTCGGCTGGCTGATCGCCACGGGCGTCTTCGGCTTCTACGTCGCGAACTTCTCGAACTACGCAAACACGTACGGCGCGCTCGGCGGCGTGATCGTCCTGATGCTGTGGTTCTACATCTCGGCCTTCATCCTGGTCGCCGCGGCCGCGTTCATCGCCGCGTTCCTCAAGGAGCTCCGTCCGGACGAGCTCGAAGCGGCCACCGCCGAAGCCCACCGGAAGGCGGACGAGAAGGCCGACGGGAGGAGCGCTCAGGGCGGCACCGACGTCGTGGCACCGTCGACCGACAATCGGCCCTCGAAGCCGTCGACCAGGCCGTCATACGCGAACGCGGAGCGCCTGCGGGCCGGCATGCCCAGCTTCGTCGCCGATCGCCAACGACCGGACGACTGGACCGCGCCCGTGCCCCGCAGCCGGTCGCTCGTCCCGATTCCTGCTGACGGCCAGCCGTCATTCGTCCGGCCGCGACGCCGGTTCGTCTACCCGCCGCCATCGCAGCCGGAAGACTGGGCGTTCGCGGGCGCCGTCACGGGGATCGGGGCGACGGTGGGTCTGCTCGCGGCCTGGCTGCTTCGCCCGCGGACCCGAAGCTAGCTCGGGGCGTCGCCGCTCGCGGCTCGGCTCGCGGCTCAGTTCGCAGCTCGCCGCTCGAAGCGCGCACGGGTCCGGTCCAGAGGTCGCGTTCGCGCGCGAAGCCGGAAACCGGTGCAGCGAAGCGCCGCCGCAACCTGAACCGTCGGCGGTTGTGATGCGTATCGAACGCAAACGCTGGTTCGCCTCGGCTGAAGGCTTCGGCAACCCAGCGTAGACTGCCCCCACTGACGGGGGCACGCAGGGAGCAACGATGCGGTTCCGGCGCTGGATTCGACGGATCGGGGCGGTCTTCGGGACCCTCGCGCTCGGTGGCCTGCTCGGCTTCCTCGTCCCAACCGTCGTCTCGGAGTACCAGCCCAAGCCCGTCGCCACCGGGCCCGTCGTCGCCGCGACCAACGGCTCGTCCGAGCTGCCGATCGCCCGGACCTTCATCAACGCCTTCGTCCGGAACGATCAGGCGACGCTCCACGCGATCGGTGCGGACGAGACCGCATCGATCAAGGCGAACGACCTGGCCTCCCAGGTCACGAAGATCTCGCCGCCCGTCCTCCTTGGTGCCACGGGCGCGGCCGGTGCCTCGCTCCAGGCCTACGCTTCCGACGCCACGCTGACCGACGGGACCGAGACGATCCTCGCCTGGCGGGTCCTCACCGTCTCCGGTCGTGTCGTCCTGATACTCCCGCCGAATCCGCTGGGGTCGACGCCGTGACCGACGAGACGAAGCGCCCGGACGACAGCATCTGGGCCCGCCCGAGCCAGCGGAAGGCCCAGGCCGATCCAGGGACGACCGAGCCGGCGGAGCCGACGGCCGAGGCCGGCGCCCAGACGGCCGAGCACGCCGATGTGACGGCCACTGCCTCCCTCGGCAGCGGCGAGGAAGGGACCGCCGAACCCGCGAAGACGGGGTCGACGTCCGGCGAATCACCGATGGCGGAGCGGACGACGGACCACGTTCCGGCGGGCGACCCGGTGGGGGACCCGGCGGCCGCTGCCGCAGCCGCCGCGGCTGCCCCACCGCTGCCCTTCGACGTGCCCCAGCCCCCGGTCTGGGAGCCGACCGATGCCGACCTCGACCCCAACTCGGACGCCGGCTGGCAGCGGGCCGCGGACCACGAGCTCGTCGCCGTCCGGCCCGAGAACGTTCCCGCGATCCTTGCGGTCGCCTCCGCCGGCGTCCTCGATCCCGCGACGGCCCGCGACGTCGTCTCCGGCAAGCCCGTCGAGGAGGCGATCGCCGCCCAGGGCCTCGGCGGCCAAGGCGGCGCGTCCGACGCGTCCATGGCCGCCGCCGACAGCCGATCATGGAGCGCCAGGCCGGGCTTCGGGCCGGCGCTGGGTGGTGGCGGCCACGGCATGCCGGCGACGACGCCACCGCGCGCCCTCCCGCCGGCAGTCGCGCCGACGACCGAGGCCTCCGGCTCCAATGCAAAGGAGTCCGGCGTCGCGGCCGACACGACCTTCGCCGCCCTTCCGGCTGACGCCGGCTCCCCGGCGTTCCCGGGGTCCGCGGCCATCCCGGGCTCCGTACCGGAATCCAACGTGATCGCGTTCCCGCAGCCCGGAACCGAGACGGCACTCGCGCCGAGTGAGCGCCGCTGGCGCCGCGCGGGACGCCGAGCTCGCTCCGGTCTCGAGTCCGCCGCGCGACCCGTCCTTCTCCTCGCACTCTTCGTCCTCGGCACATCC
>JBPYEM010000205.1:0-5818 GCA_051985205.1 Candidatus Limnocylindrales bacterium
GCCCCGGTTCTCCTCGTCCGCGCTCGGACCGCCGCGGCGGCCCGATTCATCCGTCAACCAGCTGGATCGGGACACCATCGATCGAATGGACGCCAAGCAGGTCTGGCGCGCCGCCCTCGGCGAATTGCAGGTCTCGCTCTCGCCCGCCAACTTCGAGACCTGGCTGCGGGACACGCAGCTCGTGGACGTGGACGAGCAGCGCTTCCGGATCGCGGTCCCGAATGGCTTCGCCAAGGACTGGCTCGAGAACCGCTACCGGTCGCTGATCAGCCAGACGCTCGCCCGCATCGTCGGCTACAGCGTCCAGGTGGAGTTCGCCGTCGTGCCGAACGACGCCGCGGCGGACGTCGAGAACGGCGCGACCGGCCCGTCGCTGCCAGCGCCCCAGGTCCGGGTGGAGCCGGGCCGGGTGGGCGGCGAGGGCAGCTCCGCCAACCTCAACCCGCGCTATACGTTCGCCAACTTCATCGTCGGCTCGGCCAACCGGCTCGCCCATGCGGCCAGCCTGTCGGTCGCGGAACGGCCCGGCCACGCCTACAACCCGCTGTTCCTCTACGGCGGGGTGGGCCTCGGCAAGACCCACCTGATGCACGCGATCGGGTCGCAGGTCATCGCCAAGTTCCCGCGGAAGCGCGTCGTCTACGCGACCAGCGAGAAGTTCACGAACGAATTCATCACCTCGATCCAGCAGGGCAAGATCGACGAGTTCCGCGCCCGCTACCGCCGGATCGACCTGCTGCTCATCGATGACATCCAGTTCATCGCGGACAAGGAGCGGACGCAGGAAGAGTTCTTCCACACCTTCAATGCGATCCACGAGGACGGCAAGCAGATCGTCCTCTCGTCGGACCGGCCACCGAAGGCGATCCTGACGCTCGAGGAGCGGCTCCGATCGCGGTTCGAATGGGGCCTGATCGCGGACCTCACCGCACCGGATCTGGAGACCCGGATCGCGATCCTCCGGGCGAAGGCGGAGGAGGGCTCGGTCCCGATCACGTCCGACGTGATCGAGTTCATCGCCCGCAAGGTCGTCTCGAACATCCGCGAGCTCGAAGGTGCGCTGAACCGGATCGTCGCCTTTGCGTCCATGGGCGCGACGCCGATCTCGATCGAGCTCGCCCAGGCCGTCCTCTCGAACGTCCTCTACAACCCGAAGAAGCGGCAGGTCACCCCGGAGCGGATCGCCAAGGCGGTCGCCGACTACTACGGCGTCCAGATGGAGCAGCTCCGCGGCCAGAAGCGCGACAAGGCGATCGTCACGCCACGCCAGGTCGCGATGTTCCTGATGCGCGAGGAGACGGACGTCTCGCTGCTGCGGATCGGAGCCGAGCTTGGCGGCCGCGACCATTCCACCGTCCTGCACGCCTGCGACAAGATCACCCGGGAGAGCGCCGTCAACGACGAGCTGCGACGGGAGATCGCGGCCGTCCGCGAGCTCATCTACGCGGACTGAGAGCTGTCGCGCCTGAACGCCGAGGGCGGTGTTGGCGGGATGCGCTCCGCGCTCACGGACCTTGAAGTCCGCTCGCTTGCGGTGCTCCCCGCCGCCTGGCCCTCGACGCCCAGGCGCGACGAACGCAGTCGCCGCGGCGGGCGCGCCTGACCTCGGTCGCCCCTGCGCGACGAACGCAGTTCTGGGCTCGGGCGCGCCTGGGCTCGGTCGCCCCTGCGTGACGAACGCAGTCGCGACGGCGGGCGGATGAGCCTCCACCCGGTCCTGGATGGCATCGACCTCGTCGTCTTCGACAAGGACGGGACCCTGATCTCGTTCGAGGCGATGTGGGCCGGGTGGGCCCGGGAGCTCGGATCGCGGCTCGAGATCGCGACGCGGCGGCCGGTTGCCGGCGACGTCTTCTCGACGATCGGCTACGACCCGACGGATGACCGCATCGTTCCCGGCGGGCCGCTCGCCGTCGCGACGATGTCCGAGATCGAGGAGCTCGTCGCCGCGGTCCTGCGTCGCTGGTGCCCGAACGTCGCGGCGGCGCGGCGGATCCTGGCGGAGGCGTGGTACGTCCCGGACCCCGTCGCGCTCGCCGTGCCGCTCGGCGATCTGCCGGGCCTGTTCGCTGCCCTCCGATCCCGCGGGCGCCGGATCGCCGTCGCGACGACGGACGATCGCGGGCCGACGCAGGCAACGCTGACCGCCCTCGGGATCGCCGACGACGTGGATGCGATCGTCTGTGGCGACGACCCGGGCCCGACGAAGCCGGACCCCCGGACGCTCGGCTCGATCGCGGATCGCCTCGACGTCGCCATCCGCCGGACGGCGATGGTCGGCGACACCCCGGCGGACCTGGCGATGGCGCGCGCCGCGAACGCCGGCGCGTCGATCGGCGTGCGGAGCGGTGTCGGTGCGGACATCGACCTCGAACCGCTCGCGGACGTCCTGCTCGACGGCGTCTGGGATCTGGCGGTCGCTTCCGACGGCGACCCCGCACGGAGCGACGCCGCCCGCCGCTGACCGAGCGCATCCCGGGACCGCCGGAGGCGAGCGACCATCCGGCCGGAACCGCCTCCTGCGGTACCTCTGGGCTATCGCCCGTTGCACGGGTGCCCCGTACCGTGCTCCCACGTCCCCTGCGGCGCCGCCGTGCGCCGCGCCAGCCGGTGAGGTCCGCCACTCAGATGGCCGTCGCGTACGAGCCGCCCGATCCCGATGGTCTGCTCGGCCTCGGCGAGATCGCCGTGGCCGCCGGGATCAGCCGAGCCACCGCGAAGGCGTGGTGCGCCTCCGGCCGGCTGCCATCCGTGACGGGCCCAGGGGACGAGCCGCTCGTCCGCCGCCGGGACCTGGACTCGCTCCTCGCGGGCCGTTCGATCGCCCCACGAGCGGCGGATCCCACCAACGACCCGGCCGCCGGCGCGGATGCCCTCCGGCGCCTGGCGTCGGAGGTCAGCGGACGGCTCGACCTCGAGACCGTGATGGCCGACCTCGTCTCGGACGCCATCGACCTGTTCCGGCTCGCCCGGATGGGCTTCTGGCTCTACGACGCTGACCGGACGCACCCGTTCACGCTGGCCGCCCAGCGCGGGGTCAGCGACGAGGTCATCGACTGGGTCAGCGGGCTCCGGGCCGACTCCGACGCGGCTGGTCTGCGGGCCATCCGGACCGGTGAGGTCGTGACGATCCGGGACATCACGGTCGACCTCCCGGACCAAGCTGTTCGTGACCTCTACACCCGCAGCCGGATCCGCAGCGTCTGCTTCGCCCCGTTGATGTTCCGCGGCGAGCCGGTCGGTTTGCTCGTGCTCTACCACGACCGCGTCCACGAGTGGACGCCCGAGGAGACGTCGATCGCCCGCGGCTTCGCCGATCAGATGGCATCGGCGGTCAGCAACGCCCGGCTCAACCGCTCGGTCCGCTCGCTGGCGGCGCGCCTCGAGGCGATCCAGGACCTCGCCGTCCGCCTGAACCGGACCCGCAACCTCGACGAGATCGCGACGCTGCTCGTCGAGGGCACGGAACGGCTGATCCTCGCCGACGCCATCCGCATCTACGCCGTCGACCACGAGCGTGGCACATGCGAGATCCTCCGGTTCAAGGGCTCCGTCGGCGGGACGACGACGCCGACGCCCGAGACGCTCCGCGTCGCGATCGGAGAGGGGATCACGGGCTGGGTCGCGGAGCACAACCAGTCGGTCCTGCTCGTCGATGCGGCGGCGGATCCCCGCGTGCTCGCGCGGCTGCTCAACCCGGGGCCGGAGTCCTACGTCGCCGTTCCGATCAGCTTCGAGGACCATGTTCACGGGGTGATCGTGCTGTCGGCCGCGGGTCGCGACCGGTTCGGACCCGACGACGAGACCACCCTCTCGATCTTCGCCGGCTACGCCGCCCAGGCGATCGTCCACACGGGCCAGCTGGAGCAGCTCGACCGACAGCGCGGCGAGCTCGAGCACCAGCTCGCGAGCCAGCGGCGGCTGCTCGACGTCAACGAGCGGCTGATCGCGACCCGCGATCCCGTCGGCGTCCTCGAGATGATCGCCGACTCCCTCAAGACCATCGTCCCGTACGACTCGCTGACGATCTACCGCTGCGACTTCGAGGCCGGCGTTCGCCGCGCCGTCGTCGCCCGGGACCGCTTCGCCGAGGTGATCCTCGACTACGCCGGTCCGATCGGTGTCGGGATCACCGGCTGGGTCGTCGACAACGGCGAGGGCGTCCTCGCGAACGACGCCCATCTCGACGCGCGATCCGTCCAGATCCCGGGCACCCCGTTCGAGCCGGAGTCGATGATCGTCGTCCCCGTCCGGGTCGCCGGGCAGGTCGTCGGGACGCTCAACCTCGGTCGCATGGGCGGGACCGAGGCGTACTTCACCCAGAACGAGTTCGAGCTCGCCCAGCTGTTCGCCGGCCAGGCGTCGCTGGCGCTGGAGAACGCCGAGGCCCACGGCGCCGTCACGTCGCGAGCCGAGCACGACGCGCTGACCGGTCTGCGCAACCACGGCTCGTTCCAGCGGGAGCTCGGTGCGGCCGTGACGCGATCCGAAGGTGCCCATTTCGCGCTGCTCATGCTCGACCTGGACTCGTTCAAGCGCTTCAACGACACGTGCGGCCACCCGGCCGGCGACGCCCTCCTCGCCTCGGTGGGCGACGCGATGCGAACCGCGACGCGAGCCGGCGACGG
The DNA here is from genome assembly GCA_051985205.1 of Candidatus Limnocylindrales bacterium. Classification (GTDB taxonomy): domain Bacteria; phylum Chloroflexota; class Limnocylindria; order Limnocylindrales; family CSP1-4; genus CF-46. Next base: position 4,629 of record JBPYEM010000205.1, read on the forward strand.
GCTCTATCGCTACGGGGGTGACGAGTTCGCCGTGATCCTGCCCGGGGCGAGCCGGGTCGAGGCGTTCGAGGTGGTGGAGCGGATCCGACGCCAGGTCGCGGCCGTGCCGACGCCGACCGGGCCGCGGGTCACGGTGTCGGCCGGGGTCGCCTGCTACCCGGAGGACGGCCGGACGAAGGACGAGCTCGTCTCCGCGGCCGATCAATCCCTCTACCTGGCGAAGCCGTCGTCGCGTCGCGAGGAGGATGCCGAGGCCGCCCGTCGCGACCCGTACCTCTCCGCGCTCGACGAGACGGCGATCGCGCTGATGAACCGGCACGATCCGGAGGACCTGCTCGAGACGATCATCGCCCGAGCCGCGGCCCTGATCGGGACGGCCCACGGCTTCATCTACCTGCTCGAGCCGGACGGCGAGGCGCTCGTCGTCCGTCACGGGATCGGCCTGTTCACGGACTTCCTCGGCTTCCGCATGCCGATCGGGGAGGGGCTCAGCGGACAGGTCTGGCGCGAGAACCGGGCGGTCGCCGTCGACGACTACGACGCCTTCGTGGGCCGGTCCGCGGCAATGCCGACGCATGCGTTCGGTGCGGTGGTCGGCGTCCCGCTGACGTCGGGTGGTCGGCCGGTCGGGGTGATCGGGCTGGCGTCCGGCAGCTACGAGCGGACGTTCGGAGAGCGCGAGATCGCGGCCCTGAACCGGTTCGCCCAGCTCGCCTCGATCGCCCTCGACAATGCCCACCTCTTCGAGGCGGCCCAGCGTGGCGCCCTGTACGACCCGATCACCGGCCTGCCGAACCGCGACCTCCTGACGGACCGCGTCACGCACTCCCTCAGGTGGGGTCGCGACGACGAAGAGGACCCGATCGCGCTGATCCTGCTCGACCTGGATCGGTTCAAGGTGATCAACGAAAGCCTGGGCCATGCCGTCGGCGACACGCTGCTCGTCCAGGTGGGTGACCGCCTCCAACGCTGCCTCCGCCCGGGCGACACGGTGGCCCGGTTCGGTGGCGACGAGTTCGGCGTGATCCTCGACGGGATCGCCAGCGTCGACGACGCCCGGCGGACCGCGGAGCGGATCCTCGCCGACCTCAGCGAGCCCTTCCGCCTCGGCGAACGCGACTGGTTCGTGAACGCCAGCCTCGGGATCGCGATGGCCTGGCCGGGCCGCGCGGAGCCGGGCGACGTCTTCC
>JBPYEM010000206.1:0-9306 GCA_051985205.1 Candidatus Limnocylindrales bacterium
CCGCGGGCCGGCTCCCGGATGCGACCGACACGGCACGCCGAGCCCTGGAGCTCGCGGAGTCACGGCCGCGTCGAACGCAGCTCGAGGCGCTGGTCGAGCGGCTGCGGGATTCGGCGCCGGATGACCACGCCGCGCAGGCGGCCCTTGCCGGCGCGCTCGTGGTCCTCGGGTCCGCGGCTCGCGACCGCGACGCTCCGTCGACCGACCCGGCCGCCGCGCCGCCTCAGGACGCGGGACCGGTCGCCGGGACTACCATTGCGCCCCCCGGCGCCGCCGACGACGCGGCTGCGTCCGACATCTCCGCCGTCGGACCAGATCTCGCCGACGTGACCGAGCCCCCGATCGACACAGACGGAGTCGCGGGACCTGCTGCGTCCGTCGGGCCGCAGGCCGCGCCGGGTCCTGACGAGGCGACCGCCGTCGGGCCCGACCTCGTCGCCGAGCCGCCGCCGGCCGAGCCGGAGATGGTCGACCCCGGGATGGTGGAGACGGCGGTGGCCGAGCCCGCCGGGCTGGGGATCGCCCTCGGCGCGGTCGCGGAGGCGCAGCTCCACGCCGGACAGCTCGACGAAGCACGCGAGGGATTGCTGGCCGCCGCTCGCGCCCATCGTCGGGCCGGCCGTCTCGTCGCCGCGGTGGACGCCTGCGACCTGGCGATCGCCGTCGCCCCCGCGGATCCGGACCTGCATCTGCTCCTGGCCGAGCTCTATCTCGATCGTGGCTGGCGGACGCTGGCCACGGAGAAGCTGCTGCTCCTCGGCCGGATCGCGGATCTCGACGCGGACACAGCCACCCGCGAGCGGCTCTGCGGGATCGTTGCCGCGCGCCTCGGCGATGAGCCACGACTGACCGAGATCTGCGCCTGACGGCCGTCGGCGCGAACCTCGGAACGGCCGGTCCGCCCACGTTCCGGGCGGCGGTCCGGCCGGCATCGCGATGTAGACTGAGCTGAGGATGCCGCAGCTCATCGCGTCGATCGTCAACCAGATCGACCTGACCTCGCTGATCGACATCGGGATCACGGCGCTCCTCATCTACTGGCTCTTCAGCCTCATCCGCGGGACGCGCGCCGTCAGCCTCGTGATCGGCGTCAGCGTCCTGTTCGCGGTCTACGCCGCGGCCCGCGCCTTCGATCTCCGGCTGCTGACCCAGATCCTCCAGACCCTGGCGGTCGTGGGCCTGTTCGCGCTCGTGGTCGTCTTCCAGCCGGAGCTGCGACGGGCGCTGGAACGGATCGGCCGGGTGGGGTCGTTCAACTGGCTCTTCTCGCCGACCGACGCTCGGACCGTCGAGCACGTCGCGGAGGAGGTCTCCCGGGCCGCTGCGCATCTCTCGGCGGACGGCCACGGAGCGCTGATCGTGCTCGAGCGCGAGACCGGTCTCGAGGAGGTTGCCGAGACCGGCGTCATGCTCCACGCGGACGTCAGCTCGGACCTGCTGCGGACGACGTTCGCGCCGCGGACGCCGCTCCACGATGGGGCCGTGATCATCCGCGACGACACGATCATCGCCGCCGGAGCGCTCCTGCCGCTCGCCGAGATGACCGTCCATACGGAGCGGTTCGGGACGCGGCATCGGGCGGCCCTCGGGATCACGGAGCAGACGGACGCGGTCGTGATCGTCGTGTCGGAGGAGAACAGCCAGATCAGCGTCGTCGAGCGGGCCCGGATCGTCCGCAACCTGAGCGAGGCGCAGCTCGCGAAGGCGATCCGGACGCTGCTCGCGCCGGATCGCGACCGAAGCCGGCTCGGTCGTCGGCTCGTCGGCGGGACCCCGGCGGCCGCGCGCCGAGACTCGCGGACCTCGGCCGGCTCGTGCCGACGCGAGGCGGGCGAAACGGCCGGCACCAGGGTGATGGGACGGGTCGACCCGACGCCACGGCGCGACCCGACGCCACGGCGCGAGCCGACGCCACCGCGCGAGCCGAGGCGCTGCCCCGCCCGGCGACGATCACCGAGGACGATGCCGCCGCGGCCCGGACACCCAGGTGAACCGGCTCGTCGGACTCGTCACCCACAACTGGCCGCTGAAGCTGCTGGCCCTGCTGCTCGCGTTCCTGCTGTACGCGGGCCTCGTCGTCTCGCAGTCGACCTTCGAGTTCCCGACACCCGTCCGGATCGACGTGCTGAACCAGCCGACGAGCGCGGTCGTCCTCGGGAACCTGCCGGCCGTCACCAGGATCCGGTACTACGTGACCGGCGACCCGGGGGCCGGCCCGACTCCGGCGAGCTGGCGAGCGACCGTCGACCTCGGCGGCGTCGATCCGAAGGCCGGCTCGACCTACACCGCGGTCAACGTGACGTCCGTGGATCCGCGGTTCGTCGTCATCGATTACGAGCCGCGGGGGATCAACATCCAGCTCGATCCCTACACGTCGTACACGGTGCCGGTCCGCGTGAACACCGGGACGCCACCCGGGAACCTCGAGGTCGGCGACCCCACCCTGAGTCAGAGAATGGTCACCGTCTCCGGCCCTGACTCGATCGTGAAGTACGTCGTCGCCGCGCAGGCGGACGTCGTCATCGACCCGCATGGGCTCTTCGTCGACCGCGACGTCGGGCTGATCCCCGTCGACAACCTCGGCAACCAGCGGAGCCCGGTCCGGGTCGATCCGGCGACCGTGCACGTGAAGATCCCGGTCTTCAGCAACGCCCAGGCGAAGTCGCTGGTGGTGAACCCGGCGGTCGTCGGCACGCCGCCGGCCGGTTACACGATCACCTCGATCGTGGTCGACCCGGTCAGCGTGTCCGTGAAGGGCGACCCGGAGAACCTGGCGGGGCTGACGGCGGCCGACACGGCGTCCATCCCGGTGGGCGGCGCGACCAGCACGATCGACACGCAGGTCCCGCTCGCCCTCCCATCCGGGGTGGTGCCGCTCGACGTGTCGAGCATCCATGTCCGGGTGACGGTCGTCGCCGAAACCGGGACACGGGCGTTCAACGCGGGGATCGTCCTGACCGGGCGTGAGCCGGGCCTGACCTACACCGTCAACCCGCTGAACACGGTCGTGACGGTCGGTGGTCCGGTCGCCGACCTGGAACGGATCGACGCGTCGGGCTTCGTCCTGTCGGTCGACGTCTCCGGGCTCGGCGTCGGCACCCACGAAGTCGAGCCGGCGCCCACGCTGCAGGCCGGTCTTCGCCTGCTCGGGATCAGCCCGCCGCTCGTTGCCGTCACCGTGACGGGGCCGGCCGCCTCCACCCTACCGAGCGGCGCCCCGGGGACCGGCGTGCCATCGACGGGGCCCTGACGTGCCGCGTCTGTTCGGGACGGACGGGATCCGGGGCGTTGCGAACGTCGAGCTCAAGCCGACGCTCGCGTACGCGCTCGGCCGGGCGACCGCGCATCGGCTCGTCGGAAGGGACGGTCAGCTCGTCGTCGGCCAGGACACGCGGCGATCCGGCGACATGTTCGTGGCGGCGATCGCCGCGGGTGCGACGAGTCTGGGGAGCGACGTCCGGATCGCCGGCTGCGTCCCGACGCCCGCCCTGGCCTTCCTTGCCGGGACGGGCGATTTCGCTGCCGGGATCATGGTGTCGGCATCCCACAACCCGGCCGACGACAACGGGCTCAAGGTCCTCGACGAGCACGGCCTCAAGCTCGACGACGGGGTCGAGGACGAGATCGAGCAGCTGATCTGGCGGACGGAGGAGCTCGGCTCCGTCGGCAACGCCGAGATCGGTCGGTCCGTGATGGATCCGGCCCTCCTCGAGCGCTACCGCCGTCATCGCGTCGAGCTCGCCGGCACGATCGACGCTCATGGCCTGCGCATCGTCCTCGACTGTGCGAACGGGTCAGGCGGCGTCGTCGGGCCGGAAATCCTCGAGGCCACCGGGGCGAACGTCGAGCCGATCCACAACGACCCGGACGGGGTGAACATCAACGTCTCGTCCGGCGCGACGGCACCGGCCTCACTCGCCGAGACCGTCCGGGAGCGTGGCGCCGACGTCGGTTTCGCCCTCGACGGCGACGCCGACCGGCTGATCGCGGTAGACGCGTCCGGTCGCGTCGTCGACGGCGACCAGGTCCTCGGCATCCTGGCGCTGGACCGTCTCGAGCGCGGCGTCCTGCCGGAAGGCGCACTCGTCGTGTCGGTCCTGTCGAACGGCGGGCTCCAGGCCGCGGTCGAAGCTGCCGGTGGGCAGATCATCCGGACGCCGGTCGGGGACAAGTACATCCTCGAGGGCATGCAGGTGTCCGGGGCGGGCCTCGGCGGCGAGAAGAGCGGGCACGTGATCGTCCTGGAGCACACCACCTCCGGCGACGGGATCGTGACGGCGCTCGAGGTCCTCCGGGTGATGACGCGGGCCGGTCGGCCGCTCGCGGAGCTCGCCGCGACCGTGCCGATGCTTCCCCAGCAACAGCGCGCGGTGAAGGTCCGCCACAAGGATCAGTGGGAGGGGGATCGACCGATCCAGCGGGCGATCCGGGACGCCGAGACCCGCCTCGGCGACAGCGGCCGGGTGCTCGTCCGGCCGTCGGGCACGGAGCCGGCGCTGCGGGTCATGGTCGAGGGCGAGGATGCCCGCCTCGTCACGGAGCTGGCTGACGCGATCGCGACCCTCGCAGGTGAGCGTCTAAACTGACGGTCCATCGGCCCGGCGGACGGGGTCGATGCACGACGCAGACACGATGGACGGGCCCGACGGTCGCTGCCGCGGGACGCGGAGGAGTACGGCGACATGTGCGGCATCGTCGGGTACACCGGGCCCAGAGAGGCCGGCCCGATCCTCATCGAGGGCCTCCAGCGGCTCGAGTATCGCGGCTACGACTCCGCCGGGATCGCCCTCGTCGACGAGGAGGGCGACCTGTTCGTCGAGAAGAAGGCCGGCAAGCTCGCGAACCTCCAGACCGCGATCGCCGATCGCACGCCGCACGCCGCGATCGGCCTGGCCCACACCCGCTGGGCCACGCACGGCCGGCCGAACGACGTCAACGCCCATCCCCACCAGGACTGCACCGGCGACATCACGGTCATCCACAACGGGATCATCGAGAACTTCGCGGAGCTCCGCGACGGGCTGGAGGCGCGCGGTCACAAGCTCACCTCCGAGACGGACACGGAGGCGATCGCCCATCTCGTCGAGGAGGCGTACGCGGGCGATCTCGCCGATGCGGTCCGAGCGGCGCTCCGCCAGCTCGAGGGCGCCTACGCCCTCGTCGTGATGCACAAGGGCGAGGGGAGCCGGCTCGTCGGCGCTCGCCAGAACGTGCCGCTCGTGGTGGGTCTCCACGGCGAGGAGAGCTTCATCGCAAGCGATGTCGCCGCGATCCTCGCCCACACGAACCGGATCGTCTTCCTCGAGGAGGGCGACGTCGCGGATGTCCGTCCGACGGGCGTCGTGATCACCGACGTCGAGGGCCACCCGCGGGAGCGCGCCGAGACGATCGTCGATTGGAGCCCCGAAGCCGCCGAGAAGGGCGGCTTCGACCACTTCATGGCGAAGGAGATCCACGAGCAGCCGGAAGCGCTGCGGCAGTGCGTCGCGGGCCGGGTCGCCCGCGACGGCTCGATCCGGCTCGAGGAGATCGTCGGGCTCGAAGCGCAGATCCGCGCCGCGACGCGCATCGAGCTCGTGGCCTGTGGGTCCGCGTATTACGCCGCGCTGGTCGGCGCAGCGGCGCTGGAGGAGTGGACCGGCCTGCCGGCCCGGGCGACGGTCGGATCGGAGTTCCGGTACAGCCCGCCGCCGCTCGACGGCCGAACGCTCGTGATCGCCGTCACCCAGTCCGGCGAGACCGCCGACACGATCGCGCCGACCCGCCATGCCCGGGAGCAGGGCTGCCCGATCGTCGCGGTGACGAACACGGTCGGCTCGGCGATCACGCGCGAGGCCGAGGCGGTCGTCTTCCTTCAGGCCGGGCCGGAGATCGCGGTCGCCGCTTCGAAGACGTTCACGACGCAGGTCACGACGCTCGTCATCCTCGCCGCGGCGATCGCGAAGGCGCGTGGGACGCTGGATGCGGAACTCGAGCGGGAGCTCGGGCGGACGCTCCAGGCCCTGCCGACCCTCGCTCAGCGTGCTCTTGACGAGGCGACGCCAACTGCCCCGGCCATCGCCCGCCGCTACGTGAACATGCGCGGCTTCATGTACGTCGGCCGTGGCTCCTCGATGCCGACGGCGCTCGAGGGCGCGCTCAAGCTCAAGGAGGTCAGCTACGTCCATGCGGAGGGCTATGCGGCCGGCGAGCTGAAGCACGGACCGATCTCGTTGCTCGACGCGGAGTACCCGCTCGTCGCCGTTGCGACGCAGTCACGCGTCTACGACAAGGTGATCAGCAACGTGATGGAGGGCCGCGCCCGCGACGCCCGCGTCATCGCCGTCGCGACGGAGGGCGACGAGCAGATCCGGCGCTACGCGGACGACGTCTGGTTCGTCCCCGCGATCCACGAGGCGCTGAGCCCCGTGATCGCGATCATCCCGCTCCAGCTCTTCGCCTACCACGTGGCGGTCGCCCGCGGCACGGACGTCGACCAGCCGCGGAACCTCGCCAAGTCCGTGACGGTGGAGTAGGCGGCGCCCCGACCGATGCCGCGCAGCGAGACGTCGCCGGTGATCGCGGCGCATCCGCCGGACCTTGGTCTGGCCGGCCTCGGGATCTCCGAGCTCGGCATCGACATCATCAAGGTCGAACGCATCCGGGCATCCATCGAGCGCTTCGGCGAGCGGTTCTCGCGCCGCGTCCTGACGGCCGGCGAGCAGCGCTATGTCCGCCTCCGCCCCGAAACGTTCGCCGGGCGCTGGGCCGCAAAGGAGGCCGTCTCGAAGGTGCTCGGCCTCGGCGTGCGCGGAATCGGCTGGCGGGACATCGAGATCGAGCGGCTGCCGACGGGCCAGCCGGCGGTTCGCCTCCATGGACGAGCCTCCGCGAGGGCGGAGCAGCTCGGGATGGAGCGGATCGCGCTGTCGATCAGCCACGAGTCGGACTACGCCGTCGCGATCGCCTTCGGGATCCGGACGGCCGGCGGGCGGTACGTCTTCCCGCTCGACATCGAGGAACGGCTCGACGACCGCGAGCGGCGGCTGCTGGCCCGGATGGAACGCCTCCGCGAGCTGCATGCCGCGACCGCGCGCCTCAGCGAGATCGATCCGGAGGAGGGTGGCGTCGGGGACGACCGGCAAGAGGCCGACCGCGTCGCGGTGATCGACGAGGGCACCAGTGGCTGAGCGCGGACGGGTCGGGTTCGCGCCGGGCGACCCTGCGGACGGCTCCGGCCGCGGTCCATCGGCGTTCACGCCGCCGGTTCCGGGCGCGGAGCTGCTCGACGATCAGATCGCGGCCGGCCTCGTCCCGGCCCGGGGGGAGCGATCGCACAAGGGATCGTTCGGGAAGCTGCTCGTCCTCGCGGGATCGCTCGACTATGCCGGCGCCGCTCTGCTCGTCTGCCGGGCGGCCGGCCGCGCCGGGGCCGGGCTGGTGACGCTGGCGGTCCCAGAGTCGCTGCAGCCGCTGTTCGCGGCGAAGGTCGTCGAGGCGACGACGATGGCGTTGCCTGAGGACGACGTCGAGGAGGTCGACCCCGAGCCGGCCCTCGCCCGGATCCTCGATCACGATCACGACGCGATCGTCGTGGGTCCCGGCCTCCGGCCCGGCCTCGCGACCGCGGAGCTCGTGCGGTTGCTCCTCGCCGCGGGCGACGATGGGGCCTCGGCGCCGATCGTCCTCGACGCGGAGGCGCTCCGGTCGCTCGCGACCGAGGAGGCGTGGTGGGACCACGACCACCGGCCCTCGGTCCTGACCCCGCATGCGGGCGAGTTCGCGCGGCTCCGGGCGGGCAGCGGCCGCGCTCCGGACTCCGACGGCGATCTCGCCGCCGACGACACCGCCCGAGCGGTCGCCGCACGCGACGCCGCGACGACCTGGGGCCAGGTCGTCGTGCTGAAGGGCGCTCGGTCGGTCATCGCCGCGCCCGACGGCCGGGTCGCGGTCGCGCCGTTCGAGAACCCGGCGCTCGCGAGCGGCGGGACCGGCGACGTGCTCAGTGGCACGATCGGGTCGCTCCTCGCCCAGCACCTGGCGCCATTCGATGCCGCGAGGCTCGGCGTCTACCTCCACGGCCTCGCCGGCGACACCGTCCGCGAGCGGCTGGGCGATTCGGGGCTGCTGGCGTCGGACCTGCCGGATCCCATCGCGCTCGCCAGGAAGCGGCTCGCCTCGGTGGCGGAGCGGCGGAGCGCCGGCAGTCGCCTGGGGTTCGGGCTGCGGTCGTCGTCGGAGAGCGGGAGCGCGCCGGCCCCGATGTCCCCGCCGCCGGACGAGCTCGCGGCGCAACCCGAGCGTCCCGACCGCGCCGCGAACGCGTTGGTTGCCGACGTCACCGAGCGTGCATCCGCCGATCGCGGACGCCGGACCTGAACCGGCATCGACGAGCCGCCGCCCATCGAGGCACGCCTGGCAGGCGCAGGTCTCCCGCCCCTGCGGCGCACCGCGTGGGTCGAGGTGGACCTCTCGGCCGTCGCGGCGAATCTGCGTGCGATCCGGGCGATGAGCGGCGCGGTCGCCGTGATGCCGGTCGTGAAGGCTGAGGCCTATGGTCATGGCATGGTCCCGGTGGCCCGGACCCTCGCTGGCGCGGGCGCGGACGCCTTGTGCGTCGCGACGCTCGACGAGGCCCTCGCGCTTCGAGCCGCAGGGATCGAATGCGAGGTGCTGGTCCTCTACCCGATCCCCGCGGACGGCGTGGCGGAGGCGATCGGTGCCGGACTGACCGTCGCGTCGGGCACGGCAGCGTCCGTCAACGCGGTCCTCCGAGCGGCCGACGCGGCCGGGGCAACCGACGCGGCCCGGGCGACCGGCGGCGGAGCGGGCCGGCTCCGAATCGAGCTGGAGGTCGAGACCGGCCTGGGCCGTGGCGGCGTCGAACCGAGTGCGATCGTGGCGCTCGCCGGAAGGATCGGGGCGGCGGGCGCGTCGATCTCCGGCGTCTGGTCGCATCTCCAGGAGACCGAGGTCGAGTCGATCACGGCGGAGCAGATCCGTCGATTCGACGACGCGATCGACGCGCTGCGAGCGGCCGGTATCGCGATCCCGCGACGGCACCTCGGGGCGAGCGCCGCCATCGTGCTCGGGACCGTTCCGCGCTATGACGGTGTCCGGCCCGGCCTCGTCACCTACGGCCTGATCCCCGACGAGCTCCTCGGTGACGAGACGAACGCGGCGCTGCCGCTGATGCCCGACGCAGCCGGACTCCGGCCCGTCCTGTCCCTTCGCGCCCGGCCGGTCCGCGTCGCCGATCTGCCCGCCGGCCACGGGGTGTCGTACGGCCCGACGTGGCGCGCACCTCGGCCAAGCCGGATCGCCACG
>JBPYEM010000207.1:0-2797 GCA_051985205.1 Candidatus Limnocylindrales bacterium
GCCAGGCTCGTAGGTCGGAAGGTCCAGGTGCCAAAGCGCCCGTAGCGGGTAGCTCCGGCCGGTCGATGGAGAGGTGAGCCTCGCCATCCCGCCGCCGCTGCGATCGACGAGCACGGCGCATTCCACGATCTCGCCGCCCATCGCCTCGACAGCGGGCAGCATCGCGAGCAGCGAGCCGCCGGTCGTGAGGATGTCGTCGACGAGCAGGACCCGTTCGCCGGCCGCGATCGTGAACCCGCGCCGGAACTCCCGGTGCGTCGTCCCGTCGCCGGCCCGGACCTCCTCGGCGAAGATCGCCCGGGTGCCGAGCTGGCGGCCGGTCTCGAACGCGAGGATCACGCCGCCGGTCGTGGGGCCGGCGACCAGATCGACCCGTGGCCGATCGTGTCCGTCGCGGACCTCCGCGGCGAAGAACCCGCAGAGCTCGCTCGTCGCGGCCGGGTCGGACAGGACGGCGAACTTCTCGACGTAGGCGTCGCCGTGGCGCCCGCTCTTGAGCTGGAAGTGGCCCTCGCGCAGCGCGCCGGAGCTCCGGAACAGCTCCTCGGTCCGGCGGGCGATCGCCGCTCGGGTCGAGATCCCGAGCGCCGGCTTGATCGTCGTCATCGGCCGGAAGTCTACCGAGGCGACGCCGCGGGGCCGGTCGATGGCGCGTCGATCACGGACGGTACTCGACGCCCTTCGAGGACGGCGCGGCTGGTCGGCGCGGCAGCGCGCTCCCGATCAGCTCGCGGTACGAGGCAACGCCACGTCGGCGACACTCCGCGCCGAGCTCGTCGACGAGCCGGACGGGGAGCGTCGGGTCGGCGAAGATCGCCGTGCCGACCTGGACCGCCACGGCGCCGACGGCAAGGTAGTCCAGCACATCGTCGAGCTCCGTCACCCCGCCGATCGCGACGACGGGGATGTCGACGATCTGGGCGACCTCGTACACGATCCGGAGCGCAACGGGCTTGATCGCGGGACCGGACAGCCCGCCGTAGATGTTCCCGAGGAGCGGCTTCTGCCGCGCCGGCGAGACCGCGATCCCGGACAGCGTGTTGACCGCCGTCAGGGCATCGGCGCCGGCGTCGGCGATGGCTCGCGCGATCGGCCGGACGTCGGCCACGTTGGGTGACAGCTTGACGAGGAGCGGCAGGTCCGTCGCTCGGCGGACCGCAGCGGTCACGGATCCGGCGGCCTCCGGGTCGATCGCGAACTGCAGCCCGCCCTTGCCGACGTTCGGGCAGCTGATGTTCAGCTCGATCCCGGCGACGCCGGGGACGCCGTCGAGCCGGCGGACGACCTCGACGTAGTCACCGACGGACTCCCCGGCGACGTTGACGATGACCGGCGTCCGCCAGCCGGTCCACGTCTTCGCGTACTTCTCGATGACGGCATCGACGCCCGGGTTCTGGAGTCCGATCGAGTTCAGCATCCCGCCCGGCGTCTCGGTCACCCGCGGCGGCACGTTGCCGATCCGCGGCTTCAGCGTCGTGCCCTTGCAGCAGATCGCGCCGAGTCGCTCGACCTCGACGACGTCGCCGTACTCGATCCCGTAGCCGAACGTGCCCGACGCGACAAGGATCGGGTTCGCCAGGCGAAGCCCTCGCCCGAGCTCGACGGAGAGGTCGACGGGCGCGGAGGAACCGACCGACGGCGACGTCGCCGCCACGGACACCGCAGGCTGGCCTTCGCGCCGAGGCCGGGCGGACGCCCGGTCGACCATCGGAACCGACGGTCCGCCGCCGATCAGCGGCTTGATCCGCCGGACCGTCGGCGTCCGCTTGGTGGCGGCCCGGGCGTCCTTCGCGGTCGTGACGCGTCGCTTCGCCTTCATCGGCGCGTCGCCCGCGCGGGAGCCAGCATCGGCGTCACCAGCCCGCGTCCCACGCGACCTCGTCGGACGCGAACACCGGTCCCTCTCGACAGACACGCTGCGGCTGGCCATTCACACCCATCACCACGCAGCCAAGGCACGCCCCCACGGCGCAGCCCATGTTCTGCTCCATCGACACCTGGAGGAACGCCTTGCGCCGAGCGGCCGGCGAGCCGAGCGCGACCGCCTTGCCCCCGCCACGCTTGCGGCCGAGCTTCGCGACGCCCAGTCGCTCCCGGCGACCAGCGGCGAGCCGGGCGAGCGCCGCGAGCATCGGCGCCGGTCCGCAGGCGAATGCCTGATCGGCCCACGCCTCGTAGTCGGGCACCAGCTCCGTCACAAAGCCGTGGTGGCCCACGGAGCCGTCGTCCGTCGCGATCACGTACTCCACCTCGTCGGGCAGGAGCGACGACGGGTAGACGTCGCGTGCCGACGCGGCACCGAACAGCAGCGTCACCTGGCGGCCGTCCCGGATCGCCTCGTCCGCGAGCGATCGCACCCCGGCCATCCCGAGGCCGCCGGCGATCAACAGGAGATGCCGCGAGCGGGAGTCGACCTCGAACGGCCGACCGAGCGGGCCGAGCATGTCAACGCCATCGCCGGATCGGAGCTGGGTGAACCATTCCGTCCCGCGACCGATCGTCCGGAAATGGATCGTGATCGTGCCGGTCGCGGGATCAGCGGTGTTGATCGAGAACGGCCGGCGGAGCACGAGGCCGGAGAGGTCACCGGTCCGGACATGGACGAACTGGCCGGCTCGCGATCCCGTGGCGAGCTCCGGTGCGTGGAACGACTGGAGCCACTGGCCCGGGAGGATCTCCCGGCTGTCGACCAGCTCGGTCCGGACGAGCCGCATCGTCACCGGCGGGCGTCGTCCTCCTCGTCGCCCTCGTCCTCGTCGCTCTCGTGGTCTTCGTCGTCTTCGTCTTCGTCTTCGTC
>JBPYEM010000208.1:0-2949 GCA_051985205.1 Candidatus Limnocylindrales bacterium
AGGTCATCAAGGACCATCCGGTCCTGCTGAACCGCGCCCCGACGCTCCACCGCCTCGGCATCCAGGCGTTCATGCCGGTCCTCGTCGAGGGCTCCGCGATCCAGATCCACCCGCTCGTCTGCACGGCGTTCAACGCGGACTTCGACGGCGACCAGATGGCGGTCCACGTGCCGCTGTCGACGGCCGCCCAGGAAGAGGCGCGGACGATGATGCTGTCGACCGCGAACCTGCTTTCGCCGGCGGACGGTTCGCCGGTGGTGGCGCCGACCCAGGACATGGTCCTCGGCTGCTACTACCTGACGATGGATCCGCTCGGCAAGACGCCGAAGAAGGTCCGCGTCTTCGCCTCGGAGGACGAGGCCATCCTCGCCTACCAGCTCCGCGAGAAGACGGGCGTCACCCTCCACGAGCCGGTCGATGCCGAGGTCAGCGTCTGGGACGCCGAGGCGGAGACGCTCCGGCTCGAGCGACGCCGGACGACCGTCGGCCGGATCATCTTCAACCAGATCCTGCCCGATCAGATGCGCTTCAAGGAGACCGTGATGAAGCGGTCCGACCTGAAGGACCTGGTCGACGAGTGCTACCGGCTCCTGGGGCCGGATGAGACCGCCCACCTGGTCGACGGCATCAAGAGCGTCGGGTTCGACTTCGCGACCCGGGGCGGGATGACGATCGGCCTGTTCGACATCGAGGTCCCGAAGGACAAGCGAGAGCAGCTCAAGAAGGCTGACGACACCGTCGCCGAGATCGACCGCCAGTTCCAGCGCGGCCTGATCACGGACGACGAGCGCTACGAGCAGGTCGTCGACGTCTGGCAGAAGACGACGACCCAGCTCTCCGACGAGATGATGAAGACCCTTCGCGCCGACGGGCCGGTCACGATGATGACCGCGTCCGGCGCCCGTGGGAACAAGGGCAACATCGGTCAGCTCGGTGCGATGCGCGGCCTGATGGCCGACCCGTCGGGCCGGATCATCGACGTCCCCGTCCGGAGCAACTTCCGGGAAGGGATGACGGTCCTGGAGTACTTCATCTCCACCCACGGCGCCCGGAAGGGCCTCGCCGACACCGCCCTCCGGACGGCCGACTCCGGCTACCTCACCCGGCGGCTCGTCGACGTCGCCCAGGACGTCATCACCCGCGACGACGACTGCGGCACGGAGGAGGGGAGCTGGATCACCCGCGAGGACTCCAGCGATGCGGCGGAGTTCCGGCGCCGGCTCGTCGGCCGGCTGGCGGCCGCGCCGCTGCCCGACCCGACGGTCAAGGTGAAGAAGGGCGAGGAGCCCGCGCTCATCATCGACCGCAACGAGGAGATCACCGAGGAGATCGCGGCGCGCGTCGAGGCGGCCGGGATCGACGAGGTCCTCGTCCGCTCACCGCTCGCGTGCGAGGCCCGCTACGGCGTCTGCCGGGCGTGCTACGGACGCAACCTCGCGACGGGCGACATGGTCGCGGCCGGCGAGGCGGTCGGAATCATCGCCGCCCAGTCGATCGGTGAGCCGGGCACCCAGCTCACGATGCGGACCTTCCACACGGGCGGCGTCGCCGGGCTCGACATCACCGCGGGTCTGCCGCGCGTCGAGGAGCTGTTCGAGGCCCGGATCCCGAAGGGCAAGGCGGAGATCAGCCACATCGACGGGATCGTCGAGATCCTCCGGAGCGACTCCGGGACGAAGGTCAAGGTCACGAGCACCGAGGTCTACGACACGGCGCTCGCCCTGCCGAAGGGAGCCGAGGTGCTCGCCGCAGCGGGCGACTCGGTCGACGCCAACCAGGTCGTCGCCCGTGTGACCGATGGCAAGGGCAAGGACGCCCCGACGACCGACATCACCGCGCCGGTCAAGGGCGTCCTCGTCCAGGGCTCGGACGGTCTCGCGGTCCGCGCCGAGGACGTCGTCGAGCGCGAGTACACGATCCCCCACAACGCCAAGCTCCTCGTCGAGAACGGCCAGGAGATCCGCGCCGGGGACGCGATCACGGACGGGCCGATCAACCCGCAGGAGTATCTCGACACGCGGGGCAAGGACGCCGTCCAGCGCTACCTCGTGAAGGAGGTCCAGAAGGTCTACCGGAGCCAGGGCGTCACGATCAACGACAAGCACATCGAGATCATCGTCCGGCAGATGCTCCGCAAGGTCCGCATCGACCAGCCGGGTGACGTCGACTTGCTGCCGACGGAGCTGATCGACCGCCTCGACTTCGAGGAGGAGAACAACAAGGTCCTCTCGGAGGGCGGTGAGCCGGCGACGGCCCAGACGGTCCTCCTCGGGGTGACGAAGGCGTCCCTCAACACCTCGTCGTTCCTCGCCGCCGCCTCCTTCCAGGAGACGACCCGGGTGCTCACCGAGGCTGCCATCAACGGCGCCAAGGATCACCTGATCGGCCTGAAGGAGAACGTGATCATCGGCAAGCTGATCCCCGCCGGGACCGGCGCGCCGGCGAACGTCGCGGCCCGCAAGGAGCGCGAGCGGCGAGCCGCCCTCGAGGCGCTCGCCGGCGAGGCGCTGGAGGACGCAGGCGTCGAGTACAACCCCTTCCTCGAGGAGGGTCGACCGGCCGACGAGGCAGCCGGCCTCGCCCTCGCGGCGACGATCGCCGGCCAGGGCGAAGACGCCGAATTCAACCCGTTTGCCGCCGGCGGCGGCGCGGGCGAGGCCGACGCGGAGGACGAGGCGGAGAACCCGTTCCTGTCGCCGGTCGGTGCCTCCGACGAAGGTGGCGACGGTGGTCGCGGCGCCGACGAGGACTCCTCGGAGGGCTGATCGGCGAGGTCAGCGGAAGCAGTGTCCGACGCCCGGGCCAGACGGCCCGGGCGTCGGCGATTCCGAGCGTCGGCGACGCGCTCCCAACCCTCGCCGGAGGTTTGACACTCATTTTCGGCCGCTGATACACTCCGCGTTCGTGGCCTCGGCAGGGGTCCGCGGTCGACCGTGCGTCGGCCACCCG
>JBPYEM010000209.1:0-2748 GCA_051985205.1 Candidatus Limnocylindrales bacterium
CTCGATGGTCGGGATGAACGCGCTGCCGGCCAAGCCGGCCTTCCGCGGCAAGGCCTGGGAGGAGGAGTGGCGCGACCGGCTCGAGCGGACGCCGGTCTGGCTCTTCGAGTGGCTGCGGCAGCAGCACGATGGCCCGTACTGGCGGCAGGGGTCGCTCGCCCCGCACTGGGACTGGCTCGTCACGCCGACCTTCCTGATCGGCGACTGGATGGACGAGTACGTCGACGCGGCGCTCCGGATGCTCGAGCGCTGCACGAACGCTCCCCGGCGGGCGCTGATCGGCAGCTGGGTCCACGACCTGCCGGACGATGCCTACCCCGGCCCCAACGTGGACTGGCATCACGAGCTCGTCCGGTTCTTCGACTACTGGCTGAAGGGGATCGACAACGGCGTGATGGACGAGCCGACGCTCGTCGCGTTCCGCCACGAGTGGTCTCCTCCGGAGCCGTTCCCCACGGCCTGGCCCGGGGAATGGGTGGCGGAGCCGACCTGGCCCCCGTCGGACCGACGCGAGCTGACGCTTCGTCTCGCGTCGGGAGCGGTGCGGCTCGTCGGCCGGCTGGTCGGCGACGAAACGCCGGTCGCGGATTCCGTCGAGACGCTCGTCCACCGGCCGACAGCCGGCGCTCGTGCCGGCAGCCTGTGCTGGGGCGCCGGCAGTCCGCCGAACGGCCTCGCCCGCGATCTCCGCGTCGAAGACGCCCTGGTCCCCACGTTCAGCTCCGAACCGCTCGAGTCGGACGTCGACGTCCTCGGAACGCCGCACGTCCTGCTCGCCTGGGAGTCGCCCGTCCCCGTCGCCACGGCCGTCGTCCGGCTCGAGGACGTGGCTCCGGATGGGACGCCGTTCCAGGTCTCCGCCGGCGTGCGGAACCTCACCCACCGGGTCTCCCACGAGGCGCCCAGCCCCCTCGAGCCTGACGTCGTCCACGAGTGCCGCGTCGCGCTTCGATCGACCGCCCACCGGTTCCGGGCGGGGCACCGGATCCGGTTGTCCGTCGCCTCGGCGATGTGGCCGGTGATCTGGCCGTCGCCGTTCGCCGCGGCGTACCGGCTGCATCTGGGCGGCAAGACCGACGCGCGGCTCGTCCTTCCCATCGGTCCGGCGGGCCGGCCGGCCACTCCCGTCCCGGCGTTCAAGACGACGCCGGCCGGTCTTCGCGAAGTGGGCGCGTACCACGGCGATCCGCCCGTGTGGGAGGTCATCGAGGACGGGCTGACCGGGTCCGTCACGGTGCGGACGAGCGAGTTCGGCGAGTCGGTCCTGCCGGACGGCATCTCGACGCTCCTCACGGGCGAGCGGCTGGAGATGACGGCTCGCGACGCGGACCCGGCCCACGCCGAGATGCGCAACGAGGTCGTCTACCGCCTCCGCGAGGACGACCGCGAGATCCTCGTCGAGGCGAACGGCACCACCCGCACGAGCGAGACGGACTTCGTCATGGAGGTCGGGCTGAGGGTCAGCCTCGACGGCGCCGCGTTCTTCGAGCGCACATTCGAGGAGACGATCCCGCGAAAGCTCGTCTGAGACCTCGGGCGACGACCAGCCGATGTCCCGACCGGTCGCGAAATCCGCGGTCGGCCCACGATCTCCACGAGGACGATGACCATCGTCCAGGCCGCCTTCGTCCACGTCCGGACCACTCGATCGGGTCGGCCGACGGCGACCACGGCGCGTCGGGCCAGGACCAGGGCAGCCCCAGCACACGTGCAGCACCGCGAGGCCGGCGAGGGCGTCGGGCAGGAACGAGCTGCGGCCGTGAACATCGGGTCGTCGGAGGATCGCCGGGCCGACCACCTACACTTCCGGCCATGCTCCGGATCAGCCGCAAGGCGGAGTCCTTCACCGAATCCGTCATCCGCGAAATGAACCGGCTGGCGGTCGCGGCCGGCGCCGTCAGCCTCGCCCAGGGCTTTCCCGACTTCCCCTGCCCGCCGGAGCTGAAGGGCGCCGTCGCGGCTGCCGTCGCCGCGGATCACAACCAGTACGAGATCACCTTCGGCGCGAAGCCGCTGCGCGACGCGATCGCCGCCAAGGTCGCCCACTTCCACCCGGAGTGGACGATCGATCCCGACACGGAGATCACGGTCGTCAACGGCGCGACGGAGGGGATGATCTCGGCGATGCTCGGACTGCTCGACCCGGGCGACGAGGTGATCGTCTTCGAGCCGTTCTACGAGAACTACGGCCCGGACGCCATCCTGACGGGAGCCGTGCCGCGGTACGTCGCCCTGCACGAGCCGGACTGGCGGATCGATCCGGACGAGCTCCGCGCGGCGGTCACGACGCGGACCCGCGGGATCGTCGTCAACAGCCCCCACAACCCGACTGGCAAGGTCTTCCGTCGCGACGAGCTGGAGCTGATCGCCGAGCTCTGCCTCGAGCACGACCTCATCGCGTTCACGGACGACATCTACCAGCACCTGGTGTACGAGGGTGAGCACGTCCCGCTCGCGACGCTGCCCGGGATGCGGGGCCGAACCGTGGCCATCGATTCGATGTCGAAGACGTATTCCGTGACGGGTTGGCGCGTCGGCTGGGTGATCGCGGCGGCCGACCTGACCGTCGGGGTCCGCCGGGTCCACGACTTCCTGACGGTCGGCGCCGCCGCGCCGCTCCAGCACGCTGCAGTTGTCGGGGTGACGATGGGCGACGCCTACTATCGCCAACTGCTCGCCGCCTATCGCGAGCGGCGGGATGCGCTCCTGCCGGCACTCGCGAGCGCCGGGTTCCGGGTCCATCCGCCG
>JBPYEM010000210.1:0-2648 GCA_051985205.1 Candidatus Limnocylindrales bacterium
TCGGCGTTGCCGTGGACGTCGGTGTCGCCGTTGGTGTGGGCGTCGGGGTGGGGGTCGGTGTTGTTGTGGGTGTCGGCGTCGGCGTGGCGCCGGCGGTGTTCGGCCGGGTCGCGATCTGCGCCGACGCGGTCTGGGTGAGGGTGATGTTCGTCCCGCCGAAGAAGACCGACAGGATCGGCGTGAGCATCGAGAAGTGCCCGGTCACCGTGACCGAGACCGTGCTGCCGAGCGCTTCCGTGCAGGCGACCGGGTTGCAGGATTCGGCGACGTCCGCCGGCGCGATCGTGAAGAACGACCCGGTCGACTCCGTGATCACCGCGCACATCACCCGGTTCGTGTTGGCGTCACAGGCCTGGCCCGACTGGAACGAGCTCGGATGCGCGGCCGCCTCGAGGGCACCAGCGCGCGCCGCGCTCTCGATGGCGACCTGGGAATGGAAGATCCGGGCGAGGTCCGCACCGGCGGCGAGCAGCACGAGGACCACCGGCAGGACGACGGCGAGCTCGACGATCGCCTGACCTCGCGACCGCGGCCGGGCACGCTCGACGAGGAGCCGCAGGGCGCGCCGGCGCAGGGACGGCTGCGGAGTGATCCGGCGGTGGGCCGGACCGCGGGTCGGACGGAGCGAGGTCGACATCAGTCGGCGTGGTCTCGATTCGGGTGTCGGCCACACCCTCTGGGCAGATGGTCCGACGTGGCGACTCTAGGTCGCGGCAGGGCAGGGGATAAGGGGGGCGGGCTGGCCCATTCGTACCGGCTGGCAACAGGAAGTTGCCGCGGCTGGTGCGAGCGGTCCGGGTCGTCGGCCGGTCTGGAACGACCGGCCGCGGCGGTCAGGGCCCGGTGCTGCCCGACGGCGCGGGATTCGACGGTGCCGTCGGCGACGGGAACGGGGTCGGCGCGGCCAGCGGCGGCAGCGTCGCGATCGGACCGTTGCCCGCGGGATAGTTCTCGGGGATCGGCAGCCCGTACTTCTGGATGATCCGGTTCGTCGTCTCGCCAAGGGCAGTCGCGTTGACGGGTCGCTGGTCGACGTCGGGCCGGAGCGCCATGCTCATCGTCGCCGTCCCGACCGCCTGTAGATGGGCCAGCTCCTCGGCCATCCCGATCGAAGCCTTGACGATGTAGAATTGTGCCTTCCGGGCGAGGATCAGGACGTCCTGGTAGACGATCTTCGTCGAGCGGTCCGTCGTGTACTTGCCGCTCTGCGCGATCGACTGCGGCACCGACACGACCGCGGTGACGAAGATGTCGACGGTCTCGCCGGCCTTGAGCACGCCACCGACGGCGAGCTCGTCCGGCACGGTGATCGAGATCGCCCGCCAGGCCGTGCTGTCCGGTCCGATCGACTCCTCCGGGCCGAGGATCGAGAACTCGTCGCCCGCCTGGGTGGAGGCGAGCAGGTTCTGGGTGACGAGCTGGCCCTGGAACACGGTGACCGCCGGGATCCGGCCGATGACAGTGGCGGGATCCGTGATGATTCCGTTCGCGTTCGTCTGGTCGAGCGGGACCTCGCGGACCTGGACGTCCTCGGCGACGATCGCCTGGCGAGCGGGGATCTCGCGGGCGGCGACGACGACCGAGACCTTCTGGAGCGCCTGCTGGCCGGCCTGCTGGTTGGCCTGGTTGACGAGGTAGAACGCCGCGCCGCCGGCAACGATCGCCAGGATCAGGCCGAGGGCGATGATGATCCGCCCACGCCGGCGATCGTCGCGGAACTCCATGTCCATGCGGGGTTCAGAGCCTCCAGAGCGCGCGGGCGGGTGTGACCCGATGCACCGGCGATGCTCGGGTCGGGCCGGTCCACTCGGTATAGCCCGGTCGTCCCACCCGGGATGGCCTGTGGTCAGGTGCGGTCGCTGCCTGCAGCGCGGGTGGATGGTCGGACGGATTCCGCCGTCGTCGCCCCATCGTGCTCGTGCGGCTCTGACGCAAGCGGGGTCGCGTCCCGCCTCCTCGGTTCGAGGTCCCCGTCGTGCTCGTGGGAGTCGAACACCAGAACGCGATCCCCTCCCGGGGTTCCACGCTTGGCCGGCGCCGCGGCCGATTTCGATCGTGGCTGCCTCCCGCGGCCGCGACGACGAGGAGACCTGCGTCAGCGATTCGGTGTGCCAAGCCCACGAGCGCGACGATGGCCACGACCCCAGGCGCGGGCGCGGACGGCGGCCCAACCAGCTCCGGGAACATCTGTTCGGTTTGAACCGGATCGGCTACGATGAGCGACGATGCCGGACTTCCGTCTTGTCGCCCCGTTCGAGCCCACCGGTGATCAGCCGGCCGCGATCGATCGCCTCGTCGACGGCCTCGCCAAGGGCCTGAAGCACCAGACGCTGCTGGGAGCGACCGGCACCGGCAAGACGTTCTCGATCGCTCGCGCAATCGAGGCGCATCGCAAACTGACCCTCGTCCTTGCCCACAACAAGACGCTGGCGGCCCAGCTCTACGCGGAGTTCCGGGAGTTCTTCCCGGACAACGCCGTCGAGTACTTCGTCAGCTACTTCGACTACTACCAGCCGGAGGCATACCTGCCCCGGAGCGACACCTACATCGAGAAGGACTCATCGCGGAACGACGAGATCGACCGCCTCCGCCACGCGGCGACCCACGCGCTCTTCGAGCGGCGCGACGTGATCATCGTCGCGTCGGTG
>JBPYEM010000211.1:0-2580 GCA_051985205.1 Candidatus Limnocylindrales bacterium
TGACGTGATCCTCGCCGAGCTCGACACGCTCCGGGGACTCACTTCGAGCTTCGGCCGGCTGGTCCGCCGTTGCGCGGGACTCTGGCGCCACCACCGCCGGCTGACCCAGCCCCTCGACCGCCACGGCGGGCATCGAGGCGCTCTTCCGCTCCTCCGGAATGGACCGCTCGCGCGGCGGATCCGCGGGCCGGTCCGACAGCGCTCCGCCTGGTCGCATGGACCGCATCGCCAGGACGATGAGCACGGCATTCGCGACCAGCGTCAGGGCGAAGGCAAGGAACAACAATCCGTCGGGCATGCGACCTCGGAGGCGAACGGCGGGGGGCCTCCCGAGTCTAGCCCGGATCATCCCGGCCGGCCGTCGGCGCTCCAGCGGGTGGTGGCATTGGTGGTGCAGCCCCGCAACCGGCGGGCGGTCGTCAGGCGGACGCGACCTCGAGCTGGACGTCCTCGTCGTCCTGCCGGTCGACGAGCGTCGTGGTCCGCGGCGGGGAGCCGTCCGGCTCGAGGCGACGCCGGAGGACGAGGAGGGTCAGGTCGTCCGACGCCTCGGCTCCGGCGCGGAACGAGGCGACGTCGGCGACGACCGCCTCCACGATCTCGGGGGCGGATCCTCCCCGCGTTCGGGCAATCACGTCGCGGAGTCGGTCCTCGCCGTAGAACCGGCCGTCCGGGGCGCGCGCCTCCGTGATCCCGTCCGTGTAGGCGACGAGCGCGTCGCCGGGATCGAGCCGGTCGACGAGGATCTCGGCATTGATCTCCTCGACCATCCCGACCAGCCGCCCGGACGGCTCGAGCGCATCCAGGGAGCCGTCGGCCCGGAGGATGAACACCGGCTCGTGGCCGGCCGACGCCAGGTCGAGCTGACCCGTCGCGGCGTCGATGAGGCCATGGGCGATCGTCACGAACAGGCCCGCGTCGCGCTCGTGGACGAGGATGGTGTTCACCCGTCCCAGCGTCACCGCAGGACCGCCGCCATGATCGGCCGCCGCGTGGAGGAGCGCCCGGACGTCGGCCATCATCAGCGCGGCCGGGATCCCCTTGCCCGTGACGTCGGCGACGACGATCCCCAGGCAATTCGCCTCGCCCCGCAGCAGGAACGCGTCGTAGAGATCGCCACCGACCTCGCGGGCCGCGTCATACGCGGCCGCGATCTCCCAGCCCGGCAGGGCCGGGAACCGGCGCGGCATCAGCGATCGCTGGATGCGCCGGCCGATGACGAGCTCGTGCTCGAGGCGGTCCGCGTGGGCCCGGGCGGCTTCATCGGGATCCGACGGCGTCGCGGCCCCAGCCATCGCCGAGAGGGTCGCCTGGACCGCTGCCGTGAGGAGCTCCGCGACGGCCTCGCGCTCGGCGACGGCGGCGTCTCCGAAGATGGCGACGAACCCCTCGGGCGACGACCCGACCAGGATCGGCCGGGTGACCGCGGCGATGTCCCTTGGCGATCCGTCGCCTCGCGATCCGTCGCCTCGCGCGATCAGCTCAGAGCCGGTCGGGCCGGTCAGGGCGACCCGGACCGCCGGCAGGAGCGCCGCCGCCGCCTCGAGCAGGGCGGCGATCGCCGGTGCGGTTCCCGGGTCGTCGAGCAGCCGCTGGAGCTGCGGCTCCGTCGCGGCGCCCCCGGTCACTCGGCGGGTCAGGCGGAGGCCGCGGCGACCGCGGCCTGGCGGTCCGGGTGGACGGGGAAGAGGCTCGTCATCCCGCTGCGGTCGAGAACCCGACTCACCGCCGGCTGTGGCGCGGCGAGATGGACCGTGGGATCGCCGGGGTCGTTGGCCTCGCTGCCGATGTCGTGGATCGCTTGCCAGCCGTCATCCGGCGAGATCGGCTCACGGCCGCGGGTCAGGAGCGCGATCGAGTGGATCGCGACGAGTCCGGAGCTCCCCATGTAGGTGAGGCCGCCCAGATCCAGGACGACCCGGGACGCGCCAGCCTCGAGGGCGGCCCGTCCGGCGTCGATGACGCGCTCGAAGTTCGACCCGTCGAGCTCGCCTTCGAGGCCGATGACCGCGACGCCCGGTGCCGGGTGATCGGTCGAGATGTCCATCGTCAGCCTCCCCTCTCCGTCCTGCCGAGCCGCTTCGTCACGGTCACCTCGTTGCCACCCCCGGGCAGGATACGGTGGTCGATCCGGTCCGTCAGCGCCCGGGCCAGGTGGATTCCCATCCCGCCGAGCGGCCGCTGCTCGATCGGCAGGTCGAGACGCGGCTCGGCATGGGTCCGGGGATCAAAGGCCGGTGCGCCGTCTCGGATCCGGACCGACAGCGCCGAACCGTCCCGATCGATCGACACGCCGATCTCGCCGGGCCGGCCGTCGTAGCCGTGGACGATCACGTTGCAGACGAGCTCGTCGACGGCCTGCACGAGGTCCGCCGTCTCCTCATCGGTCGCGCCCGCCGCCGCGGCCTCCGCCCGGACGAGCGCCCGAACCTCCGCCTGGCGGGCGGTGTCGGCGGGGATCGTGAGCAACGACGTCAGCTGAGCCGCGCGTAGTCGGCGACGGAGCGCTTGAGGAACCGGCCGGCGCCCCGCCGGCCCGTGAAGTCGCCGTCGCGAACGATCACCGTCCCGCGACTCAGC
>JBPYEM010000212.1:0-5352 GCA_051985205.1 Candidatus Limnocylindrales bacterium
TCGTAACCCGCGGGGATCGCCACGATCACCCTGGTCGTCGATGCCACCCCGCCCACCCAGGGCGCCGGGAACGTGTGCATCACGATCCGGCCGGGGCCGCTGGGTAGCCAGCCAAGCCACGGGGGGGACGCGGCGATCGTCCCCGGAGTCGTCGAAACGGTCGGCAGCGACGATGTCGATGCCGACGTCCCGTTCGACTGGCCGCCAGCCGCCGCATTACCGCCGCCAATCGCCGCATTACCGCCGCCGACGGCCGCATTGCCGCCGCCGACGGCCGCATTTCCGCCACCGCCGGCGCCCTCGCCGAGCCCGGCGGCCCCGACGCCGCCGTCACGCATGTGCATGTCCGGGGTGAAGTTCACCATGTCGCCGAAGATCGGCCCGGTGACCGCCACCGCGATCAGGCACGCGACGACCACAGCCGGGCGAACGATCCGCGGGAGCGAAGCGGGTCGATCCCGAACGACCGCCCTCGCGTCGCGCGACGTCATCACGAGGAATGCCCGGGCGTCGCCAGCGATCGTCGAGGCCGACAGGGCGACGAGGCCGACGACAACGACGAGCGTCAGCGCCGTCAGCAGCCAGCCGAGCAGATCGAACGCTCCGTCCGTCCCTCGGGCAGCGAGGGCGCCCTGCGTCTCGGCGACGAAGACGCGGCCGTACAGGACGCCGAACGCCACGGCGCCGGCGGCGGCGGACGCCGCGAACCGGTTTGTGACGAGGCGGGCGGCGAGGGCGGCCGCGAACGCGACGACGAGGCCGTCGATCAGGCGCGCGCGATCCGGGTCGAAGCCCATCACGACGAGGACGGCGTCCGCCTCACGGATCGCGACCGCGCGGACGACGAAGGCGATCGCGGCTCCCACGACGATCGCCGCCGCGGGCCGCACGAACCGGGCGGACCAGGCGTTGTGCAGGTCCCGCATCGTCGGTCGGCGGAGCCGGAGGCTTCTCATCTCACCGCCGAGACGATGCCGCCGGCCGAGGCGCAAGACAACCACACGGACGTGAAGACGGACTTGCGTTGCCTTCATCCTGGCGACCGCCTCGGCATCGCCCAGGCGCGTGCTACCGGGTCGGCTCGATCACGCTGGTGGCGGGGCTCGCCGGTGCGGCCTTCCGCCGGCCCCGACTCGTCCCGTTCCGGCCGGCGGCCGCTCGGCGCTCGCGAGCCGGCTCCGCGGCCGGGAGGTACATCTTTTCGACGTAGTCGTGGAGCATTCGCGTCGTCGAGAACCGCCAGATCGTCGACGCCATCGACCGTCGCATCAGCTCGACCCAGGCCTTCGGCAGGCCGGCCGCATCGCGGTCGTAGTACTTCGGCACGATCTCGGTCTCGAGCAGCCGGTACAGATCCTGGACGTCGGCCCAGTCCTGGGCGCCTTCGTCCGGGTTCGTCTCGCGCCCACCGATCGCCCAGCCGTTGTCGCCCGTCCAGCCCTCGTCCCACCAGCCGTCCAGGACGCTGGCGTTGATCACGCCGTTGACGCCGGCCTTCATCCCGCTGGTCCCGGACGCCTCGAGCGGTCGCCGCGGGTTGTTCAGCCAGACGTCGACGCCCGCCACGAGATAGCGGGCGATCCGCATGTCGTAGTCCTCGAGGATGAAGACCCGGCCGCGGAGCTTCTCCGAGCGAGACCGGGCGAAGATCTCCTGGATCACCTGCTGGCCCGGGCGGTCCGCCGGGTGCGCCTTGCCGGCGTAGACGAGCTGGACCGGCCGCCCCTCGTTCCAGAGGATCGCACTCAGCCGGTCGAGGTCCGTGAAGAGCAGGCCCGCCCGCTTGTACGTCGCGAAGCGACGGGCGAAGCCGATGGTCAGGATGTCCGGATCGAGCGCCTTCTCGAGCGCGTCGAGGACGCTGGGCGCCTCGCCGTGGCGGGCGAACTGGACCCGAAGGCGGCGCCGGGCGAAGATCGCGAGCTCCAGCTTCTCGCGCTGGTGGGTCGCCCAGAGCTCCGCCGTCGGGACGTCGTCCAGGCGATCCCAGAACGCGCCGACCTCGCTCTCCTCGTCGAGGTCGTCGAGGTTCGCGTCGACGTCGCGCGACAGGGTCACGCCCACAGCGTTGCCGGTCCAGGTCGGAACGTGGATGCCGTTCGTGACCGCACGGATCCGATGCGGCGAGATGCCCTGCCAGGTCGCGTCGGCCGTCTGGGCATGGAGCTGACTGACGGCGTTCGCGTCGTTCGTGAGGCGCAGCGAGAACCCGGTCATGTCGAAGATCGACCGGTCGCCCTCCGGGCCGAGACCCAGCTCCAGCACCGCGTCGACCGGGACCCCGCCGGTGTCCGGCCGGCCGTCGCCCTCGAGGAGCGGCGACGCGACCCGTCGGACGAGATCCGCGGCAAACCGCTCGTTGCCGGCCGACACGGGCGTGTGGATCGTGAAGACGCTGTCGCGGCGGACCTTCGCCCAGGCGGCCTCCAGCTCGTCACCCGCCGCGACGTACTCGCGCGCCCGCTCGGCGAGGAGGAAGGCGGAGTGGCCCTCGTTCAGGTGCCACACGGCCGGGTCGATGCCGAGCGCGCGCAAGGCGCGGACGCCACCAGCGCCGAGCACGAGCTCCTGGTGGAGGCGCATCTCCCGGCCGCGAACGTAGAGGATGTGGGTGATCGGCCGGTCCGCGTCGTCGTTCTCCGGGATGTCCGTGTCGAGGAGGAGGACGGGCGTCCGACCCACCTGCACGCACCACACGGCGATCGACAGATCGCGTCCGGGGAGCGCCACCGTCACGTTCAGGGGCTCGCCATCGCGGCCCTGCACCCGCCCGACCGGCCACGTCCGCAGGTCGTAGTCCGGATACGCGTGCTCCTGGTGCCCGTCGGCATCGATCGTCTGGTGGAAATAGCCGCGCCGGTAGAGGAGTCCGACGCCGACGAACGGCAGTGCCATGTCGGACGTCGTCTTCATGTGGTCGCCGGCGAGCACGCCGAGCCCGCCGGAGTAGATGCCGAGCGCCTCGGACAGGCCGTACTCGGCGCAGAAGTAAGCGACGGGGGCCGGCAGCTCGTCGGCGTGATGACGCTGGAACCACGAGTCCGCCCCGTTCGACATGTAGCGGTCGAAGTCGCGCAGGACGCCGCGCACCTCCGCCATGAAGCTCGTGTCGTCGAGGAGGAGCGTCCAGTCCACGGGACCCGCCAGGACCGGGATCGGGTTGCGGTGCCGGTTCCACGCTCGGCGATCGATCCGGCTCCAGATCGAGCGCGCCTTCGGATGCCACGCCCAGTAGAGGTTGTATGCGAGCGCGCGGAGACCCTCGAGGGCCGGGGGCAGACGGAAGGACGCGCCAGGGATCGTCGGGACGATGACGCGGGAGGGCATGTGGGTTCGGATCATAGCCGCTGACGGATGGGCCTGAACCGGTTTACTTGCGACATGTCGCGTGTCAGGCGCGCGACGGATCGGAGCGGAACCGTGCCGGATGCGCCGTCACCACTGGCTACGATGGCCGGCATGCCCCTCCGTGTCGCGATGATCGCCGCCGAGTGCGAGCCATGGGCGAAGACCGGCGGCCTCGGCGACGTCGTCGATGCGCTGGCCCGCAGCCTTGGCCGCCTGCCGGAGGCGATCGACGGACCGGTCGACGTGTTCCTGCCGCGCTACCGCTCCGTCGTCCTTCCGCCGACGGCCGCCCGCGCGACGCCGGTGCTCGTCCCGGACCCGTTGGCGCCGGACGGCGCGACCCGCGTCGGGATCATCGATGTCGAGGCGGATGGCTACCGCCTGCGGCTCGTCGACCACCCGGCTGCCTTCGACCGGGACGGGTTCTACGGCCCGCCCGGCGCCGACTTCGCGGACAACGCCTGGCGGTTCGGGCTGCTGTGTCGGGCTGCGCTCGAGACGCTCCGGGCCGAGACGGACCGGCCGGTCGACATCCTCCATCTCCACGACTGGCACGCAGGTCCCGCCGCGATCCAGCGCGATGCCTGGCTCGCCGACGACCCGGTGATCGGCCGGGCGGCGATCGTCATGACGCTCCACAACCTCGCCTATCACGGCTGGACGCCGCGAGACGATCTCCGGCAGCTCGGCCTGGTGCCCGGCGGCGGCGTCCTGCCCCCCGACGCCGACGGCGTCGACCTGATCCGCCAGGGGATCGTCCGCGCGGAGGTCGCGAACACCGTCAGCCCCGGGTTCGCGCGCGAGGCACTGACACCCGAGTTCGGGATGGGTCTGGACGACGCGCTGCGGGCGAAGGGCGATCGGTTCGTCGGGATCCTGAACGGGCTCGATACGGTCGTCTGGGACCCGGCGACCGACCGGGAGCTGGCGGCGACCTTCTCCGCCTCAGATCCGAGTGGTCGCGCGGCGTGCCGGGCAGATCTGCTGACGCGCGTGGGCTTCGACCCGGCTGATGACGGCGCGGTCCTCGGAATGATCGGCCGGCTGGATCCGCAGAAGGGCTTCGACATGCTCGCCAACGCCGCGCGCCGGCTCGTCGGCGATGGTGCCCGGATCGTCGTCCAGGGCTCCGGCGATCACGCGCTCGCGGCGCCGTTCCGTGCCCTCGCCGACGAGCAACCGGATCGGGTTGCGCTCATCGAGCGGTTCGACCGGGCGATGGCCCGCCGGATCTATGCCGGCGCGGACTTCTTCCTGATGCCCTCGCGGTTCGAGCCGTGCGGCACCGGTCAGATGGTCTCGCTCCGCTACGGCACGCCACCGATCGTCCGGCGGACCGGCGGGCTCGCGGACACCGTGGTCGACGTCCGCGACTTCCCGTTCACGGGCACGGGGTTCGTGTTCGACGACGCGTCACCGTCCGCCCTTGCGGACGCATGCGAGGCCGCGATCGCGATGCGTGCGGCCGGCGGCGAGCCGTGGGCCGCCCTGATCGCGCGGGGGATGGCGGTTGATTTCGACTGGGATCGCGGCTCGGCACCCCGCTACGCCTTGCTGTACGAGCGGGCAGTGTCGCTGCGACGCGCGGCGCTCACCGGCTGAAGCCCGGCGTCGCTGACAGGACGAGTGGCAAGAGAGTCGCCTTCCTGGCGGCTCGGCGCGAGGCGATCCGGGGATGCCGCGATCCCGCGATCCCGGGGAGCGCCGGTCAGGCCTCGAGTGCGGTCGTCAGCGCGACAACGGTCGCGTCGATCTTCGGGCGCATCGGCGAATGAGCGCCGTCGGCGATGGTCAGCACGTTCGTCGCGCCGAGGCGAGCCGCGAACGCCTCCGCCGCGGCATCGGGAACGAGGCCGCCGGCGGCGACCTCGCCGCGAACCACGCGAACCACGGCGTCCCGGGCGGCCGGATCGGCGAGTGCCGCGAGACCGCCATCCCAATCCCCGTTCTCTGTGAGGACCGCCCGGACCGCATCGATCTCGAACTCCGTCAGCGACTCCGCCT